>DEHY01000039.1 GCA_002352185.1 Competibacteraceae bacterium UBA2788 | reverse complement strand
GGTTGGCGGTCGGCATCGAAAGGGTCCTCGTGAGAGATGAACGGTGGTGAAAAAATTTGAAGATTTTTGGAGTCGAACGGTTGAACCCGGTTTTTCAGCAATGAAGGACTCTTCGACCGGCTCAGGGTGAACGGATGGCGCGAAAATCCTGATACAGTAAGTCTTAGCATAGCGCGGTGGCAACGCATTCGATGACAACGCAGAGGACAGGACATGACCAATCGGCGACGCGACGCAAAACGTGATGACGGGGAACCAGATTGGGGCGGGCAAAATCCGGGCGTTTTCGGATCCGGTGAGGACGGCGACAATCTCTGGCTCAAGGAGTTTCTGCACGAGGGCCTGGAGGACTGTGATCTGGAGTGCGACGGCGACATTGAAGCGATTCTCGATGAACTGGCCTATCTCAGCCCGGACTATCCCGTCACCCGCCGCCGCTGGGTGCTGCGCGCCTGGCTCAATGTGCGCCAGGAGCGGGGCGAGCGCCACCTGCGCCAGAACCGCCAGTGGCGATTGTTGCCGATTCTCGGCATCACCTTGCGCGGCCCGATTGCCGCGACCCTGCGACGGCAACTGGACAAGCTGGACGCGGAAAAGCCGCATTCCGACCGGCGTCCGCCCTTTGGCAACGCCGCCGCTATCGCCGCCGCCCTGGGTCTGGCCCCGCTGGAGCGCGAGTTGTTGCTGCTGGTCGCCATGCTCCATCTCGATCCCATTCTGCACACCGCCCTCAAGCCACTGGGTGAATTCACGCGCCGGGGCGCCTGCGCGGCGCTGGCGGCGATGCTCGGCGCGCGTGCGGAAGCCGTGCATCGCGCCTTGCTGCCGGGGGGGCTGCTGGCGCGTGCGGGCCTGATCCGGGTGGATGACAGCAGCAACTACGATCTGCGCGCCAAACTGGACCTGCTCGACCGCCTGCCGCAGTTGCTTTTGGGCGAGCGCCTGGACACCGCTACGCTCTTCCAGCATTACATCACTCCGGCGTGCGTTTCGACGCTGACGCCGGACGACTTCACCCATCTGGCCGAGGATTTTGACCTGGCCCGTCGCCTGCTGGTGCAGGCCACTGCCACCGGCGCGCCCGGCGTCAATATCCTGTTGTATGGCCCGCCCGGCACCGGCAAGACCGAGATGGCGCTGGCGCTGGCGCAAGCAGCAGGTGTTGCGTTGCACACGGTGCAGGCCAGCGACGAGGACGAAGACCCGCTCAACGCCCGCCAGCGCCTGTCCCGCTACGGTTTGGCTCAACACCTGCTGGCCCGGCGACGCGAGTGCGTCCTGCTGTTTGACGAGGCCGGCGACGTGCTTTCGGAAGGCGGCGAGATGGAATTGCCGTTTTTCTTCGCCCGGCGCGAAAGCGGTGTCAACAAGGGCTGGCTGAATGGGGCGCTGGAGCAGAATCAGGCGCCGANNTTCGATCTGCATATCGCCTTGGATATTCCGCCCCGGCCAGTGCGCGAGCGGATCATCCGCCGTCATCTGGGCGCACTGGCGGTGTCGCCGCGCTGGATCAGCGAGCGGGCGGAAAATCCCCACCTCAGTCCGGCGCTGGCGCAAAAGGCGGCGCGGCTGGCACAACTGCTGCCGGACGCCTTCGCCGAACAGGGCGAGGCGTTGCTGAACCGGATGCTGGACAACGCCCTGACCGCCACCCGTCACGGCGAACCACCGCATCGGTCAGCAGCGGCAACGATCACCGACGATTACGATCCCAGCCTGATCAATTGCGACTGCGACTTGCCGAGTCTGGTCAAGGGACTGGCCCGGCAGGGCCAGGGCCGCATCTGTCTGTACGGACCCTCAGGAACCGGCAAGAGCGCCTTCGCCGCCTGGCTGGCGCGGACGCTGGACCGTCCGCTTCTGCTGCGAACCGCCTCCGATCTGCTCAACTCGCTGGTGGGCGGCACCGAGGAGCGGATCGCCCGGATGTTTCAGGAAGCCCGCCAGAGCAAGGCGGTGCTGCTGATCGACGAGGCCGATTCCTTCCTGCGCGGTCGCCAGCACGCCCACCAGACCTGGGAAGTCACTCAGGTCAATGAGCTGCTGGTGCGGATGGAGCAATTCGACGGTATCCTGCTGTGCGCCACCAATCGGGTGGACGATTTGGATGCGGCGGTGCGGCGGCGCTTCGACATCAAGGCGCGATTCTGGCCGCTGGCCGCTGAACAGACCGAGCGTTGTTTTCGCCGCACGCTGACTGAAGCCGGAACGCTGGCGGCGGAAGACCTGTCCGATGACCTTCTCACCCGGATCTGGGGGCTGGGAGCGCTGACCTTGGGCGATTTCGCTACCGTCCGTCGCCGCGCCAGCCTGCTCGGCCAGACCTTGAACGCTGAGCTGCTGCTGGCCACGCTGACCGAAGAGGCGGCATTGCGCCGGCGGTTGGAGGAGTGAGCAATTGGCCGATGAACATGCAAACGAATCCGTTTGGGGTCGGCGTCAACACTGCCGACGTTGGCGATTTCAGCGCAGACGATCTGCTTTTGGGCTGACAACTGGCTGCTTGAATGAATGCTGCGCCTAAAATGTGCAGTACATCCTTCCGGGAGAACCGGTATGCGCGACACTTTTCCCCTGCTGCTGAAAACCCATTTTCCCGCCGTGGCGCGCCGGCGCGTCGCAATCCTGCAAGCCAACCTGGGCTACCGTTGCAACCAGTCCTGCACCCATTGCCATGTCGCAGCCGGCCCTCAGCGCACCGAGGAAATGACATGGGAGACGATGGAATGGCTCTTGCGCTACACGTCTGCGCGGCGCATCGCAACCCTCGATCTGACCGGCGGCGCGCCGGAATTGAATCCTCACTTCCGCGAGTTGGTCATCCACGCCGGCCAACAGAAACTTCAGATTATTGATCGCTGCAACCTGACCATTCTCAACGAGCCTGGTCAGGAGGATTTAGCCGCCTTTCTGGCCGATCATCAGGTCGAAATCACCGCCTCACTGCCCTGTTATCTGGAAGAAAACGTCGATGGGCAGCGCGGCAAGGGCGTGTTTGAATCCAGCCTGGCCGGCTTGCGGCAACTCAACGCCCTGGGTTATGGCCGGCCTGGCGGCGGTTTGACGCTGAACTTGGTCTACAACCCGCTCGGCCCGGTGTTGCCGCCCGATCAGTTGGGGTTGGAGGCGGCTTACAAACAGGAATTGGCTGCGCGCTACGGGATCGTGTTCTCCCGGCTCTTCACCTTGGCCAACATGCCCATCCAGCGGTTCGGCAGCCAACTCATCTCCAAGGGTCAGTTCGCGCCCTACATGAATCTGCTCAAATCCGCCCACCGGGATGAGAACCTGGAGGCTGTGATGTGCCGCAGCCTGATTTCAGTGGACTGGCAGGGCTACGTTTACGATTGCGACTTCAATCAGATGCTCAAACTGCCCTTGGGTGCGGGCGGGGCGGAGCGCACTCATCTTTCCGCGCTGCTGGATCGGGAACTGGCCGGCGCCGGGGTGCGGGTTGCGGATCACTGCTACGGTTGCACCGCCGGACAGGGCAGCAGTTGCGGCGGGGCGCTGGAATCGGCGCCGGTCATGGCGGCATGACGATATTCCAGGGAGTGGTCAATCTTTTGGTCTATCGAAGATGGCTATAATCCCGCATCCCATCCGCCATCTCCGGGCGGCTGGCTCCTTACCTCGACCGGCGGGATAAATTGGCTATGGCGTTCTGGCAGCGGCTGCGAGAAGACATCACCTGCGTGTTCGACCGCGATCCGGCGGCGCGCAACGTATTTGAAATCCTGACCTCCTATCCCGGCATTCATGCCGTGTTGTTCCACCGGCTCAATCACGCGCTGTGGAATCTGGGCCTGAAATGGCCGGCGCGATTTTTTTCGGCCTTCGCCCGCTGGCTGACCGGGATCGAAATTCATCCGGGCGCAAAAATCGGGCGTCGCTTCTTCATCGATCACGGCATGGGCGTGGTGATCGGCGAAACCGCCGAGATCGGCGACGATTGCACCTTGTACCAGGGCGTCACCTTGGGCGGCACCAGTTGGAATAAGGGCAAACGCCATCCCACGCTCGGCAACAACGTGGTGATCGGCGCTGGTGCGAAGGTGCTGGGGCCGTTCAAGGTCGGCGACGATGCCCGCATCGGCTCCAATTCGGTGGTGGTCAAGGAAGTGCCGGCCCGCGCCACGGTGGTCGGCGTGCCCGGACGAGTGGTCGAAGCGGGCGGCGGGGATCTGGACGTGCGCCGGGAAATTGCCCGCAAGCTGGGCTTTGACGCATATGGAGCCACCCCGGACATGCCCGATCCCGAAGCCTACGCCATCAACCGGATGCTGGATCACATCCACGCGCTGGATCGCGCCGTTCGCGTGCTGTGTCAGGCGCTGCGCGAGGCGGGCATCGAGCCGCAGGGCGAATTGCGGCTGCCCGATCTGAACGGCTGTGAATTGCGCTCGGCGGCGTGCCCGGAAGGCTGGCATGAGTCAAAGGACGATTGCGCAGTCAAATCGGGCCGGAACGCCGCCGCATCGGCTGGAACGCGATGATCCGGGAGCTGAGCGCGACGGCGCGGGAGCATTTCGAGCAGCCGCGCAATGTCGGGAGCCTGAATCCGACCGACCCTGATGTGGCGGCGGCGCTGGTGGGCGAACCGGCCAGCGGCGCGATTCTGCAATTGCATCTGCGGGTGAACGAGCGAGGTTTAATCACTGCCGCCCGGTTCAAAGCCTATGGCTGCGGCTGGACCATCGCCTGCGGTTCGCTGCTGACCGAGTGCATCCAGGGCCGGCTGCTGGTTGAAACGGCTCAGTTCCGCCACCATGAACTGGTTACAAGGCTGGACGCGCCACCGGAGAAACTGCATTGTGCCGTGTTGGCTGAAACCGCGCTTAAAGCGGCATTACACGCCCATGCGGTGAAACCAACCCTCAACCCTACCCTCCAATTTGAACATCCCTAAATTTTTCAGGAGAAATTTGCCATGTCGATCACCTTGACCGAAAAAGCCGCCCACCGCGCTCTTGCCTATCTCGCCAAGAAGAAAGAGGCGCAGGGGCTGCGGCTGGGCGTGCGCAACACCGGCTGTTCCGGCTACATGTACATGGTCGGCTTGGCAGACCAAGTCAACCCCGATGACCGGATTTTTGAATCGCAGGGCGTCAAGATCGTCGTCAGCGCCAAAAATCTGCCCTATCTGGACGGCATTGAACTGGATTACACCAAGGAAGGGTTGAATGAAGGTTTCCGCTTCCGCAACCCCAACGTCAAGGAAAGCTGCGGCTGCGGCGAGAGCTTCAGCGTCTAGGCGTCTGTGCGGCGGCAGGACCACGGACGCTGAGTACTCCCGCCGGCGACTGCATGATTTGCACTTCACCATAACCAGGAGAACGCATGAAAATTAAAGTGTTGCATCAGTATGCTCAGGATGTGGAGACGGTGTTTGGACTGTTTTGCGATCCCGCATTCATGCAGGCCAAGTATGCCGGCATCGGCGCCCGCAATATTGAGGTGCTGGAGTGCGCCGGGAGTGAGGGGCGCTATACGGTCAAGGTCAAGCGGGAAGTGCCCGCCGATGTGCCGTCGCTGCTGAAGAAGTTCCTCAACCCGTGGAACACCCTGGTCCAGAGCGAAAGCTGGGAGGGCAAGGCCGGCGGTCCTCACCGCTGCAAGCTTGCCATCGAGATCGCCGGGGTGCCGGTCAGCATCGGTGGAGTGATGGAGTTGCGGGCCGAGGGCGCAGGTTGCGTCAATGACGTGCAACTGGAGGTCAAGTGCGGGATTCCGCTGATCGGCGGCAAGCTGGCCGATTTCGTGGGCAGCGACGCCGGAAAGGCGATTCAAGCCGAATACGAGTTCATCCGCGCCCATTTAGCCAAGGTCTGACGCCCTCTCCCGGTGGAAGAGGGCTGGGCTGAGGGAAGCCGGTGGGGATTTCGTCGGTTCAGTCGAACAGCCCCGCCACCGACAAATAGCGCTCGCCGGTATCGTAGCAGAAGGTCAGGATGCGGCTGCCATCGGGGATTTCCGGCAGCTTCTGGGCCACCGCCGCCAGCGAGGCGCCGGAAGAGATGCCGATAAAAATGCCTTCTTCCTTGACGCAGCGCGCCGCGAACTGGAACGCATCCCCATGGGCGACCTGCACGATACCGTCAAGAATGTCCACATTGAGTACTGCGGGCACAAAACCGGCGCCGATGCCCTGCAACGGATGCGGGCCGCGTTGACCGCCGCTGAGTACCGGCGAAGCTGCCGGTTCGACCGCGAACGCTTTTAGCTGCGGGAATTTTTCCTTCAGCACTTCCGCGCAGCCGGTGATGTGTCCGCCGGTGCCGACGCCGGTGATCAGGTAATCGAGGCCATCGGGGAAGTCGGCGAGAATCTCCTGAGCGGTCGTGCGGCGGTGGATTTCAACATTGGCGGGATTTTCGAACTGCTGCGGCATCCACGCGCTCGGCAGTTCCTGTAACAGTTCCTGGGCTTTCTCAATCGCGCCCGGCATCCCCTTTTCCTTCGGCGTCAGCACCAGTTCCGCACCCAGCGCCGCCAGATAGCGCCGCCGTTCCAGCGACATGGACTCCGGCATGGTCAGGATCAGCCGATAGCCCTTGACCGCCGCCACCATCGCCAGCCCAATGCCGGTATTGCCGGAGGTCGGTTCAACGATAACCGCACCCGATTTGAGCGCGCCACGGCGCTCGGCATCCTCGATCATCGCCAGCCCGATGCGATCCTTGATGCTGCCGCCGGGATTCGCCCGCTCCAGCTTCATCCAGACTTCGACCTTGCGATCCGCGAACAGCCGGTTGATGCGGACGTGGGGAGTGTTGCCAATCGTTTCCAGAATCGTGTTCGCTTTCATTGCACGGCCTCTCGAATGTTGCGGGGAGTAGGGGCTTAGAGGGTTCATTCACGAAACAGTATCAAAATTATTTATGAACGAAGCATAATAATTTTGCAGTTATAAATAACGAAAAATCATAGCTCTTGGTGCGGCTATCCCCGACACTCGATTTTCAGCACAAAGTTGCGAGCCTCGGCGGCAATGTCGGTGGCGGCGCGAACATTGCCCGATGAGCGGCTGCGATACTCCACTCCGACTGCGTCCAGAAACCCTCGCGCCAGCGCCGCCTTGATGGCGAAATTCACGTTCTGCGGCACATCGCCGGTCATCTCGTGGACGCGAACCGCGTTCAGCTTGGAACTGACCACGCCCACCACCGCGCCATCGCTATCCAGCAACGGCCCGCCGCTGTTGCCGGACTGGGTTGGGGCAGTGAATTGCAGGGCGCGGGTGTCATCGCCGGGGCCGAGCAGCGAGCTGATATTGCCGGTAGTCACTTGCGGTCCCGAACCGAGCAGGCCGCCCAGCGGATAGCCCACCACGATCACCGTTTCGCCCAACCGCGCCTGCGGCCCGTCGCGGAACAGGGCGATGCCGGGCGGCGGCGCATCGGCTCGCAACAGCGCCAGATCGTTGATCGGATCGGCGAACACCGGCTCCAATCGGCAGCGGTGACGCGGCGAACGGGCCAGAATCTCGCTTGCACCCTCGATAACGTGATGATTGGTCAGCACATAGCCGTCGGGGTGGACGCAAAAGCCGGTGCCGCTGAATGAAGCCGGACCCGACCGTTCCGGGTCACGGCGGGATTCGGCGCCGTCGGCGGCGGGGCGTTCCGGCTCCGGCAGGCGCAGGCCGAAATGCGCCGCCAGCGCCGGCAACCCGGCTGAGAATCCCTGCCCGACCGCACGGAATTTCCATTGCCCCTGATGGCGGTACAACTCCGCCAGGATCATCGCGGTCTCGCCCCGGTTGGCCGGCGGCAGCGGAAAATCCAGCAGGCGCCGGCCTGTCGCCTCCGCCAACCAGACATGAATCGCAGCGAACCCGCCGAAGGTGGTTCCCCGTGGCGAACCCGGCTTGACCGCCAGCACGATGGCAATGCGGGCCACCGTCTCCGGCGCCGCTTCCAGATTCACCTGAAATTCGCCACGGGGCGCGGTGAATTCCACCGATCCATCACGGGAGCGCGGCTGCTCGGCGCTAACCTGATCGCCGGGATCGCGGATGCGGCCATCGGCGGCCAGCAGCACCGCGCCTGCCTGGGTCATGGCGCTGAATTCATCCGGCGGCTCACCCGCGACCGCGATAACAACCCGATTGCCCTGGATCGGGCGATTCTGTCCTGGCTGAAGTTCCTGCATGGCTGGTTTACCCCACAATATGGCGACTCACTCCGCGCTTACGCTTATTCAGGATTTTCGCTTTACCCGGACGAGCGTCAACCCTGCCTGATCCGTCCCCACTGCTCCTCCAATCGCTTCACCGACACCGGCAAAAGAGTCTTCAACTCCTGGGCGAACTGGGACACGCGCAATTCTTCCAGCAGCCAGCGGAATTTAATCAATTCCGGGTCATGGCGTTCCTGCCGGGCATTGCGCTCCAGTTGCCGTTTGCACGGTTCCCACAGCCGGATGACATCACCCGACCGCTGGCGATCCCGATCCGGCGCCTGGCGGAGTTTTTGTAGCCGCAACGCGATAGCGCGCAAATAGCGCGGCAGATGCGGCAACCATTCCGGCGGAGTCTGGCTGAGAAAACCGGGATAGACCAGCCGCGCCAGTTGATCGCGGATATCCGCCGCCGCCTCGGCCCAGACCGGCGACAGTTCGCCGGCCAAAATCCGTCGGACTTCGTGATAGGCCGCCAGAATCGCATCAGCGGCATCGCACACTTCGACCCGCGCCGCCGCCAGCCTGGCCCGGCCACGTTCCAGCAGCGCCGCGAACGCCGCCGGATCACGCGGTAACGGTCCGTCGTTGAGAAAGGCGCGGTCGAGAATGGCGTTCAATACATCCTCGCGCAGCGCCTGCTGCGTCCCCAAACCGACATAGTGCAAGGTCATCCGCTGGAAATGGGGCAGATCCCGCGCCAGCGCCTTGAACGCCGGTCCCAGTCGCCAGCCGATCAAACGCCGCAANNGAAGCTGACTTCTTCGGGCAGCTCGCCGAAATCCCAGTCGCGCAACTGCTCGCGCTCAAACTCCGGGGTCGGCAGCGCCGCGAAACTGGACCGCGCCTCGCCGCGCAACTGCGCCTGAAGCGCCGCCCAGTCGCGCCCGACCGCCAGCACCGTCCCGTCCGCGTCCACGACTTGAAAGCGCATTCGCAGATGCATCGGCGCCGCATCGGGATTCCAGGCGTCTGCGGGAACCCGCACCCCGGTCATCCGCTGCAAGCCTTCGCTCATCGCCTCGGTCAGAGCCTGGCCGTTCGGCTTCATCGCCTCCAATAACGCCTGCACATAGTTGGGCGTCGGCACGAAATTGCGCCGCAGCGCTTTGGGCAGCGACTTCAGCAACGCCGCCATCCGCTCCGCCCGCAGCCCCGGCACCAGCCAGTCCAGCCGTTTCGGGTCAACCTGATTCACCGCCGCCAGCGGCACGGTCAGGGTGACGCCATCATCCTCCGCGCCCGGCGTAAAGCGGTAGCTTAAAGGCAGCTTCAAGCCGCCGAGATCGAGATGATCGGGAAAGCGCTCGCCGTCCGCTGCCGGCCCCGCCTCCGCCAGCAGCGCGGCGCGGTCGAGAAACAGCAGGCGCGGGTTTTCCCGCTCGGCCTGCTTGCGCCAGGTCTCGAAGCTTGGGCCGCTGTAAATGCCTTCGGGAATCCGCGCCGCGTAAAAGCGGTACAACGCTTCTTCGTCAGCGGTCAGATCGCGGCGGGCGCGCACTTCCCATTCTTCCAGTTCCGCCAGCAATTGCCGGTTATGCTGAAAAAATGGCGCCTTGCAGTGAAACTCGCCCTCAACCAGCGCATGACGGATGAACAAATCCCGCGCCAATGCCGGATCGAGCGGCCCGTAATTGACCCGGCGATTGACAATCATCGGCAAGCCGTACAGCGTGACCTGTTCCATGGCGGTGACCTGGGCGGCGCGCTTTTCCCAGTGTGGTTCGGCATAACTGCGCTTGAGCAGATGCCCGGCCAGTCCTTCCACCCATTCCGGGTCAATGCGCGCCACGGTGCGGGCATACAGCCGGGTGGTTTCCACCAGTTCCGCCGCCATCACCCAGCGTGGCCGCTTTTTGAACAGCCCGGAGCCGGGGAACAGGTAAAAATTCCGCCCGCGCGCGCCCAGGTAGGCGTTCTCCTCCTGCTTCAGGCCCAGATGACCGAGCAGGCCGGTCAATAGCGCCCGGTGCAGGTTGTTATAGGACGCCGGTTCGGCATTGAGCCGCATCCCCATTTCCGTGACCCGCCCCAGCAGTTCCTGATGCAGGTCATGCCATTCCCGCATCCGCACGAAGGAGAGGAATTCAGCCTGACACAGATTGCGCAACTGATTTTTGGAGAGTTGCCGCGCCTGCTCGTGGTAGTAGTTCCACAGATTGATCAGCGCCACGAAATCGGAATGCTCATCGCGGAAGCGGCGATGCTTTTCATCCGCCGCCTGCTGTTTTTCCAGCGGACGCTCACGCGGGTCCTGAATCGCCAGCGCGGCTACGATGATCAACGCCTCGCTTAAACAGCCTTCCCGTTGCGCCGCCAGCACCATCCGCCCCAAACGCGGATCTACCGGCAGCTTTGCCATCTGTCGGCCCAAATCCGCGATCCGGCGCTGCCCATCCACCGCCTGCAACTCGAACAGCAGCCGGAAACCGTCGCCGATCTGGCGCGAATCCGGCGGCTCTACGAACGGAAAGTCCTCCGGCTTGCCCAGATTCAGGGCGCTCATTTGCAAAATCACCGCCGCCAGATGCGTCCGCAGAATCTCCGGATCGGTGAACGCCGGGCGACTCTGGAAATCTTCCTCCGCGTACAGCCGAACGCAAATCCCGGCGCTGACCCGTCCGCAGCGCCCCGCCCGCTGATTGGCGCTGGCCTGGGAAATTTTCTCCACCGGCAGGCGCTGAATCCTGCTGCGCGGGCTGTAGCGGCTGATGCGCGCCGTGCCGGGATCGATGACGTAGCGGATGCCGGGCACCGTCAGCGACGTTTCCGCCACATTGGTCGCCAGCACGATGCGCGGGCGACCCCGCGACTGGAACACCCGGTTCTGTTCGGCAGCCGACAGCCGGGCGTACAGCGGCAACACTTCGGTATTGGGCGGATGGTGCTTGCGCAGGCTTTCCGCCGTTTCCCGAATCTCCCGCTCGCCGGACAGGAAGATGAGAATATCGCCCGGCCCTTCCTGCCACACTTCGTCCACCGCATCCAGAATCGCCTGCTGCAAATCACGGTCGCGCTCGTCCTCGTCAACCGCCGGCAATGGCCGGTAGCGAGTCTCCACCGGATAGGTTCGCCCCGACACCTCGATGATCGGCGCCTGGTTGAAATGACGGGAAAAGCGTTCCGGGTCAATGGTCGCCGAGGTGATGATCAGCTTGAGATCGGGCCGCCGGGGCAACAGCCGCTTGAGATAGCCCAGCAGAAAATCAATGTTCAGGCTGCGCTCGTGGGCCTCGTCGAGGATGATGACCTCGTATTGGTCCAATTGCCGGTCGCTCTGGGTTTCCGCCAGCAGGATGCCGTCGGTCATCAGCTTGATCACGGCATCCGGCCCGGTTCGGTCGGAAAAGCGCACCTTGTAGCCGACCCGTCCGCCGACCGTCGTTCCCAACTCTGCTGCGATCCGGGTCGCCACCGAGCGGGCGGCAATGCGGCGCGGCTGGGTATGGCCGATCAGGCCCGCCGCGCCCAAACCGAGCGCCAGGCAGATTTTCGGCAATTGCGTGGTTTTACCGGAGCCGGTTTCGCCGCACAGGACAACGACCGGGTGATCGCGGATGGCGGCGGCAATGGCGTCGCGGTGGGCATTGATCGGCAGGCTGTCGTCAAAATCCGGCTGCGGCAGCGCGGCGCGGCGTTCGCACAGGCGAGCGACGGCAGCTTCGACCTCAGCGCTCAGTTGCTCCAGAGCGCGATCAATCGGTTTGCCATCACGCGGGTGGCGGTGCAGGCGGTGCAGACGGCGGGCGAACGCGGCGCGATCCCGAGTGGAGCATTCGGCCAGGCGGGCTTGTAGTGAAACGAGCATGTTTTCCACGAAGATGGACCGGGTTTCGTCGGGCAAGAGTAAGCGGAAAAATAACATTTCCCGCCCAACGGATTCAGGCAAAAACCCCGTATGAGCGGGGCTTTATCGGCTACGGTCGTCCGGCTTCGCTATAATGCCCCGCCCGACCTTGCCTGAACGGCGCAGGATGGACCGAATCATGCCAAAGCCGCTTCATGAAAACCGATAGAATGCGGTTAAAGAAACAAGTCATTATCAAATCAACGATACTCTTTTTTCCACTGCCCGTCCCAATGACCTTGGCCTTATTCAATGCGCTCCTGTCGAGCGTAACCTACGGATTTCGTTTGTGATCGAACAACTGCGCAACATCGCTATCATCGCCCATGTGGACCACGGCAAGACCACGCTGGTCGATAAGCTCCTGCAACAGTCCGGCACGCTCAGTGACCGGGGCGCCCCGGTGGAACGGGTGATGGATTCCAATGACCTGGAAAAGGAACGCGGCATCACCATTCTGGCCAAGAACACCTCGCTGCACTGGCGCGATTACCGGATCAATATCGTAGATACGCCCGGCCACGCCGATTTTGGCGGCGAAGTGGAGCGGGTGTTGTCCATGGTGGATTCGGTGCTGCTGCTGGTGGACGCGGTGGATGGTCCGATGCCGCAAACCCGGTTCGTCACCCAGAAAGCCTTTGCCATGGGATTCCGGCCGATTGTGGTGATTAACAAGATCGACCGGCCCGGCGCCCGCCCGCACTGGGTGCTGGATCGCACCTTCGACCTGTTCGACCGGCTGGGCGCGACGGATGAGCAACTGGACTTCCCCGTGATCTACGCCTCGGCGCTGCACGGCTACGCCGGTCTCGACGAGAATGTGCGTTCCGGCGATATGACCCCGCTGTTTGAAACCATTGTCAGCCAGGTCCGTCCGCCGGATGTGGATCGCGAAGGGCCGTTCCAGTTGCAGGTCAGTTCGCTGGGCTACAACAGTTATGTCGGGGTGATCGGCATTGGCCGCATCCGCCGGGGTACGATCAGGACCAATACCCCGGTGGTCATCCTGGACCGGCACGGTCAGCGCCGCAACGGTCGGGTGCTGCAAGTCCTCGGCTTTCAGGGTCTGGAGCGGATCGAATTTCCCGAAGCCTCCGCCGGCGACATCATCGCCTTCACCGGGATTGACGGACTGGGCATTTCTGATGTGCTGTGCGATCCCGGCCATGTGGAGCCGTTGCCGCCGCTCAAGGTGGATGAACCGGCCATGAGCATGACCTTTCAGGTCAACACCTCGCCCTTCGCCGGACGCGATGGCAAGTATGTAACCAGCCGCCAGGTGCGCGANNTCCGGGCGCGGCGAATTGCATCTGTCCATCCTGATCGAGAACATGCGCCGCGAGGGTTACGAGCTGGCGGTGTCGCGCCCGGAAGTCATCCTGCGCGAAGTGGACGGCGAACTGCACGAGCCTTACGAGCAACTGACCGTTGATGTGGAGGAACAGCATCAGGGCGCGGTGATGGAAAAGCTCGGCGAGCGGCGCGGCGATCTGCTGGATATGCAGCCCGACGGCAAGGGCCGGGTGCGGCTGGACTACCTGATTCCGGCGCGGGGGCTGATCGGTTTCCAGACCGAATTCCTGACCACCACTTCCGGCACCGGCCTGATGTACCATGTTTTCGACCGCTACGGCCTGATGAAGAAAGGGGCCATCGGCGCGCGGATCAACGGGGTGCTGATCGCCAACGCCACCGGCAAGGTGCTGGCTTACGCCCTGTTCAATTTGCAGGAGCGGGGGCGGATGATGGTCGCGCACGGCGACGAAGTGTACGAGGGCATGATCGTCGGCATTCATTCCCGTGAAAACGATCTGGTGGTGAACCCGCTCAAGGCCAAGCAACTGACCAACATCCGCGCCGCCGGCTCGGATGAGAACATCCTGTTGACTCCGCCGGTGCGGCTGAGCCTGGAGCAGGCGCTGGAGTTCATTGACGATGACGAGCTGGTCGAGGTGACGCCGAAAACCATCCGGCTGCGCAAGAAACTGCTGCTGGAACACGAGCGCAAGAAGGCGGCGCGGCGAGAAAGCGACAAATAAGACGCTTTGCAAAACTCCCCTCTCCTACTGGGAGAGGGGCTGGGGATGAGGGTTCGTTTTCAACAGGTTAGCCCGCAATAGGGCCGGACAAGCCGTCCTCCATTCGGCCATCGCTCAGGCTTAATGCATTTGATCGTCGCGCTTGGAGGGGCTTGGCTTGCCCTCGGGGGACGGCGTCCGCCCGAAGACACTCCGCTGTCCGGGGCGCGAAGCATCCGGCGTAACCAAAATTTCCGCCGCCTTGCGCACCGCCGAAGTCCAGAGTTGGCCGATCACCCCCGCAAGCTGCGGATACTCGCGTTGGTGTCTTTCCACCTCGGTCGCGTTGAGTCCCATGGTGCTGATGGTCGCTCGGCAAGTTTCCAGGGGAGCCAGGGCTTGCAGGTAATGGGTCTGCATCTGCTCAAATGCTTGAATAACATTCGGGCTGGCGATTCCTGCCTCGGCGGCCCGTAGCGAAGCGGCGTTCAGCATCTCCCAAATCGTATGATCGTGCTGGCTCTGTTCGATGCCTTGCTCGATGGCCCATTCCTGCTTGAGACGATTGGCGGCGATTTGCTTGCCTATGGCCGTTTGGCCGGTTTGCAGTTTCAGCAAGAGGAATAACAGTTCGACTGCCATCAATATGCCGGTGATCATCGCCCATTTGTACTTCGCCGCCGGCTCATTATCGAGCAGGTCCGCCAGGACCACCGCCGAGGTCGGCGTGTAGCTATCTTTCTCGATCCTCGAAACTTCAGCGGTTTTCTGCTCAATCGCGATCTTCGTTTGATCGAGTTCAACGATGGCCTTATTTTTCCTCTGAATCGCCACCTTAAGTTGCTCTTGGGCGCTAGAAAAATAGTCGTCCCTCTGTTTCCTGGCAGCCTGCATTTGGTAGCCACAACGCTGCGCCTCCCCTTGAAGTTGGGCGCTGGCCTTTTTGCGGGGCAGGCTCTGCCGAATTAAGGCTGCCTTTCTCTTATTATATTGCTGCCAGCAATTTTCCGCGCTCGTCAAGTGGCTTTGGATATTCTGCGGCAGAGTCTCGGCCGCCTTTTGCAATTGTTCAATCTCGGTGGAGATCGCTGCAATCGTCGATTTCTTTTCCTTCGTGTCAAACCGGATTGCCAAATCAGCGTTGCGGCTCTTCTCGTGCGCTTCACGCATCTTCAAAGCGTGGCCCGCAAGCTCATTTTGTAGGAGCAAGGGGATAATCGCTTGCGATGTGAGGCTACTGATCATCAGGATCAATCCCATTCGAACGACCGCATAGCCAGAGGCTTTGATGGAACCCCAGACTCCCGACCGCTTGGTATCGAGAAAATAGATGAAACTGGGATCGAACACGCAGATCAAAATGACCCCTAAAATGGCGCAGAATGCTGCTACGGCATATCTCACCGATGAATCCATGTCACCAGAAAAAGTCCAGCCGGCAATCGCCCAATTCAAGGCTGCGAAAATTGCGGCAACTAAAACGCCCGACCCAATACGCAGAATGCGCCCGATATCTTGCGATCCTTCCACTTCCGCCGGAGAGTATCCTCCCAGGCGGCAAAGCCATTTTTCACACCGATTCATTGGAATATCTCCTCGGAATTAGAGCAGATAAGCCCATTTTCCATGACGATAATCGCCAGTCCATCACGGAAATTGAGAACGAAAAGACGGAAATCCGAGGATGATGCAGGGTCGGCGCATGGCATGATGGAGGCTGTTTTGGCCGGATTCCAAGAACAGCACCACGCCCGCTTGCGGGCGTGGTGGCGTGAGCGGTTACAAGTCGTCGATTCAATGATTCTCCGGCGGTGGCTCTTCCACGATCACTTCGCCTTCAATAATCGAGGCCGAGTTTTCCTTTCGAGCCTTCATCTCTCGAATATCGTTTTCGATGGCTTGCAGCTTGGACAGGGTTTCAGCCGAGCCGCGCAAAAAATGCTGCATCGCGTTCTCGATTTGCTGAGAGGGGCCACCACGGCAATCAAACGGTTGCGGTTTCGAGGATTGCATGGCCAGCGCCTCGGTCATCTCTCGAAGCACCTGTTGTTCGTGGTCGATTATTTTGATTATCAATTCGATGCTCATCGCTTTTTTCCTCTATTTGATTTGATCTTTTGCGTTCGCAATACCATTGATTCCGCACTCGAACAAGGATTGAACGGCCTCCTTGGCCTTGCCGGTGCATTTCATGGCTTGCTCGTTGTCATACTGAGTCAAGAATTGGATGGCGTCGATCAATTCTTTGGCTTCATCTGGAGAAATAAAACCCTGATTAAGCCGTTCCATCACGGAATTAATGCAGTCGGCGGAATTTCTCTGGTTAGCGAGAAGCTCCGCGACGCAGGTGGCAGAAAGCTGTTGCTGCACCGTAGCCGTCGCGGTCTTTAGGTTGGTGCCTAGAGCACCAATCAGCGGCATGCCTTTTGAGACTATGCTGGCTCTGACGGCCGCCTCCACGACGGTAATAGTAGTAATCGCCGTGTTCGCCTTTGCCCTGATAGACCGACCCTCGGCATCGACGAGAGCGTCTTGGGTAACTTCCTTCAGTCTCTTATTAGCCTCCCATCGCCCAAGAAAGCCGGCTTTACCTCGAAGTTCCGCCAATTCCTTTCGGCAGTTAGGCGCCTGGTTTTGAATCTGAAGATCTTTCTTGCCAGAATCGAAATAATTTTTCATGATATTAAACTCCGATGACGATCATTGAATAACTCGCTTCATGGCGACGCGGTCTTGGGCGATAAAGACGCTATAGATGCGTAGATTCGCGGGCGACTTCCAAATTAATTCTTCCAGTTGGACCATCGGGATTGCCAAGCTATTGATGGAACTGGGTAATCCCATCATTTTGATCAGCCGGTCACGGTTGTCGCCAATCGCGATGGCGGCAAACGGTTTCTCGTACAAATCGAGTTTCGCGGGCAGATCATTGCAGCCGGTGGCGGCCAAAACCAAAGTACATCCGATCAAGAGTGGTGTACGCATCGTGAATCCTCCATTCGTCAGTTCCCGGATAGTAGAGCAAAGGCGGAATTTTTTTGAAAAGACGGAGATCAGGGGCAATTTCCGTCCGGCATCTCTGTTTCCGTCTTCGGTTCCGCCATCTTGGGATTGATGGCTTGGGATTCCGATGCCGACAGGCGATAGTCGTGGTCAACCAACTCGACCAGGAAACAGAGTTCTTCGGCTTCGCGTTCCGTGATCAAGCCCAATGCCAAATTCGCTTGAATCGCTTGCATTTCGGGGATCATGGCGGTTGCTCCCGGTCGAAAATCCTGGTGAGAATTCTCCACGGCGAGGGTCGCGCCCGTCCATGACGGAAAATCGAGGATAAAAGACGGAAATTGAGAATGAAGTCGGAGCAGCATCCGGCGTGACAGCAGCCGTTTGGCTGTAATTCAAGGACAACCCCTCATCCGCAGGCGGGAGAGGGGTTGGAGATGAAGGATTTTTTCGAAGGGTAAAACGCCGGATTTCCGCTTCGCTTTAATCCGGCTTACGAGGTAAGAATCAAAATCCGCCAAAACTTCATATCAAGGCCGATAGAGTACCGCCACCACATGCGCGGTTGTTTTATTATCCGGATCGAGGACAGTTCCCACCTTTACACCGCACGATAGATAATCGCTTTCGGAGAGATCATTTTCTGTCCCCGGCATAAAATATAGCAATCTTATACAGGT
>DEHY01000179.1 GCA_002352185.1 Competibacteraceae bacterium UBA2788 | reverse complement strand
AGGCGATTGCTTTGGTGACAATGGAACACGGGGGCATAGTCCTGAAACAGGCTGTTTTTTTGTTTTTTAAAACGCGATGCGCAATTTTCCCGACCCGGTTTTGAAGCGACAGGGCTATTGTCATAGGTTATTGATGGAGATAGCAAACCTAAATGGGTTGTTTGAGCCAAATCCCCCCGCTCGCCTAGCTCACGCCCCCCTTTGCCAAAGGGGGGTTGGAGGGATTTCGCAGACACCGCCATAACTTAGCCGCTGCTTTTGAGCCAGCCACGGCCAGCGCCTATCCGCCTTTCATCATCAACAGCGATAATTCATATAATCGCGGCGCCGGCGACTCGGCGACACGCTGCGCCCCATCCGACGATTGCTATGAAAAATCAAACGACTATAACTTCTCCTGATCTATCCCAGCACACCCCGATGATGCAGCAGTACCTGCGCATCAAGGCTGAGCATCCCGGCATCCTGCTGTTCTACCGGATGGGCGATTTCTACGAGATGTTCTACGACGATGCCTGCCGCGCCGCTGAACTGCTCAACATTACTCTTACCACACGCGGCCAGTCGGCGGGCGCTCCCATTCCCATGGCCGGCGTTCCGTTCCACGCGCTCGAAAACTACCTCGCCAAATTGGTGAAACTCGGCCTGTCGGTGGCGATCTGCGAGCAACTGGGTGATCCCGCCACCAGCAAGGGGCCAGTGGATCGGCAAGTAGTGCGCATCGTCACCCCCGGCACTCTGACCGACGAGGCGCTGCTGGATGAACGCCGCGACAACCTGCTGGTCGCGCTGCACCAGGCCAAGCACAACTACGGGCTGGCCTTTCTGGATTTGAGCGGTGGCCGCTTCACCATCATGCAGGTGCAGGGCGAAGCGGCGCTGCTCAACGAACTGGAACGGTTGAAACCGGCGGAACTGCTGATCAGCGAAGACTTCAACCCGCCGGGTTTGTGGCGGCAGCATCCCGGCCTGCGCCGCCAGGCGCCATGGCATTTTGATCGGGACAGCGCCATACGCGCCTTGTGCGCGCAATTCAGCGTCCGCAATCTGGACGGCTTCGGCTGCGCCGACCAGCCGGTGGCGGTGGCTGCCGCCGGTTGTCTGCTGCAATACGTCAAGGACACCCAGCGCAGNNGCCCTGCCGCATCTGACCCACATCCGGGTCGAGCGCCACGAGGACAGCGTGATTCTGGACGCCGCCAGTCGGCGCAATCTGGAACTGGAACACAGCCTGAGCGGGCGGCATGAACATACCCTGATCGGCATTCTCGACCGCTGCGTGACGCCGATGGGCGGGCGATTGTTGCGGCGCTGGACTCATCGGCCCTTGCGCGACCGCGCCATCCTCGGCCAGCGCCAGGACAGCCTGCGGCACTTGCTGGATAATAACGGCGGCTATGAATACCTGCGCGGACTGTTGCGCGGCGCGGGCGATGTGGAGCGGATTCTGGCGCGGGTGGCGCTGAAATCAGCCCGCCCACGCGATTTGATCGCTCTGGCCGACGCTCTCGCCCGCCTGCCCGGCGTACAGCAGTTCCTCGGCCTGCTGACAGCGCGATTGTTGCAGGATCTCGCCCGTCGCGCTGGAACTCATCCTGAAATCTGCGCGCTGTTGCATCGGGCGATTATTACCAACCCGCCGCAGACCTTGCGCGATGGCGGGGTCATCGCCGCCGGCTACGATACTGAACTCGACGAGCTGCGGAACCTGAGCGAACACGCCGATCAATATCTGGTGGAACTGGAAGCGCGGGAGCGCCAGCGCACCGGCATCGCCAATCTCAAGGTCGGCTTCAACCGGGTGCATGGCTACTACATCGAAATCAGCCGCGCCCAGTCGCAGGCGGCGCCCGCCGATTATCTGCGCCGCCAGACCCTCAAGGGCGCGGAACGCTACATCATCCCGGAATTGCAGGAATTTGAGCATAAGGCGCTGCGCGCTCAGGAACAGGCGCTGGCGCGGGAAAAAGTTCTCTACGATGCGCTGCTGGAACAATTGATCGCCCGGTTGCCCGCGCTTCAGGCCAGCGCCGCCGTGCTGGCGGAACTGGATGTGTTAAGCACGCTGGCCGAGCGCGCCGCCGCATTGCGCTGGAATCCGCCGGAACTGGTGGAAACGCCGGGCATTGTGATTGAAGCGGGTCGTCATCCGGTGGTTGAACAGGTGCTGGACGAGCCGTTCGTGCCCAATGATCTGCGGCTGGAACCGGATCAACGGCGAATGCTGATTGTGACCGGCCCGAATCTGGGCGGCAAATCCACCTATATGCGCCAGACTGCGCTGATCGTGCTGCTGGCGCATCTGGGCAGCTTCGTGCCGGCGGAACGGGCGATCATCGGCCCGATGGATCGCATTTTCACCCGCATCGGCGCGTCCGATGATCTGGCGTCCGGGCGCTCGACCTTCATGGTCGAAATGAGCGAGGCCGCCAACATTCTGCATAACGCCACCCCGCACAGCCTGGTGCTGATTGACGAGATCGGGCGCGGCACCAGCACCTTTGACGGCCTGGCGCTGGCTTGGGCGTGCGCGGCGCATTTGGCCGGCACGGTGCGCGCTTTCACCCTGTTCGCCACCCATTATTTCGAGCTGACCCGATTGCCGGACGAGCAATCCGGCATCGCCAATGTTCATCTTGACGCAGTGGAGCATGGCGATTCGATTGTCTTTATGCACCGGGTCCAGGACGGGCCGGCGGATCGCAGCTACGGTTTGCAGGTGGCGGCGCTGGCCGGAGTGCCGCCCGTCGTAATCCAGCAGGCCCGCCAGCGGTTGCGCCTGCTGGAGCGGCAGATGTTGCGGCGGGAACTGCCGGGACGGTCATTGCCAGCGACGCCGCAGTTATCGCTGTTTGGTGACGCCGCGCATCCCCTCGTCACTGCGCTGGCCGAACTCAACCCCGACACGCTCACCCCGCAACAGGCGCTGGCGGAATTGCGCCGGTTAAAGGCGCTAATTGGCTCATTCAGAGGATTTTCAACCTGAAAACGGACAGCGTATTTTACCGGCTCTTCCAACGCTTGCCGGAACTGGTGTTTGAACTGGCGGGATGGCCGACGCCGGACATGGCCGGCTATCGGTTCCGGTCGGAGGAGATTAAGCAAACCGCATTTCGTCTGGATGGCGTGTTGATGCCGCCAGCCCATGCGACAGACCGGCCTGTCGTGTTTGTCGAAGTGCAGTATCAACCCGATGATCGCTTCTATCGCCGCTTTTTTGCGGAGATTTTTCTGTATCTGTATCAGCATCCGCCCGCGCATCCGTGGCAGGCTGTGGTGATCTATCCAGAACGTCGCGTAGAACGGGAAGTCGGCCCGCATTACGCAGCGCTGCTGGCCAGCCCGCAGGTGCGGCGAGTGTATCTGGAAGATTTCCGTCAGCCGGCGCCGTCCAGCCTGGGATTACGGTTGCTGTAACTGCTGATTGGAGAACCGGCGCAGGCGGTTACGCAGGCGCAAGCGCTGGTGCAACCGGCGACGCCCAATCAACGGGGAACGGCGGCATGGGTGGATCTGGTGGATTTGGTGGAAACCTTGCTGGTGTACCGGCTCCCCAAACTGAGTCGTGAGGAGATTCGCAAGATGTTGAACTTGGTGGATGTGGATTTAAAACAAACCCGGTTTTATCGGGAAGTGTTTGCTGAAGGCATTCAGGAAGGCCGGCAGGAAGGTCGGCAGGAAGAAAGCGTGTCGCTGATATTACGGCTATTGCGACGACGTTTTGGCGTACTGGACGCCGCTCAAGTAGCGCACATTCAGCGGTTGCCGCTGGCGCAAGCCGAGGCGCTGGCAGAGGCGCTGCTGGATTTTCAGACCCCGGATGATTTGAAGGCATGGCTGGCAAAACCGGAAAGCGGCGATTCCTGAGCTTTTGGCGGCAGTCCGGGCATCAACCACGAATCAAACCAGCCTCGCCACACCCGTCACGACCTACCCCTGATCCGGGTTTATGGATTAACGTCATTGAGGATGAAAATGCGATGCAACCCATTCTAAAGTCCGCCAAGTTGGCCCATGTCTGCTACGACATTCGTGGACCCGTGCTGGCGCGTGCGCGCCAAATGGAAGAAGAAGGACAACGTATCACCAAGCTTAATATTGGCAACCCGGCGCCCTTTGGCTTCCTGGCGCCGGATGAACTGGTGCAGGATGTCATCCACAATCTGCCGGACGCCTCCGGCTACTGCGATTCAAAGGGACTGTTTGCCGCCCGCAAGGCGGTGATGCACTACACCCAGCAGAAGCAAATTCGTGGGGTGCAGATCGAGGACATCATCATCGGCAACGGAGTCTCCGAGCTGATCATGATGACGCTGCAAGCCCTCCTGAACAACGGCGACGAGGTGCTGATTCCAGCCCCGGACTATCCGCTATGGACTGCGGCGGTCAGTCTGTCGGGCGGGGCGCCGCGCCATTACCGCTGTGATGAGTCGTCAGGATGGCAGCCCGATCTGGATGATCTGCGCAGCAAGATTACGCCAAACACCCGGGCGATTGTTGTTATCAACCCGAATAACCCGACTGGCGCGCTGTATCCGACCGATTTGTTGAAGGCTCTCGTAGAGATTGCCCGCCAGCATCAGCTCATCGTCTACGCAGACGAGATTTATGACCGGGTGCTATACGACGGCGCCCGCCACACATCAATAGCATCCCTAACCGATGATATTTTGTGCCTGACCTTTAACGGGTTGTCGAAAAACTACCGGGCTTGTGGCTATCGCGCCGGCTGGGTGGTGGTATCGGGCGAAAAGATGCACGCGCAGGACTACATTGAGGGCCTGAATATCCTGGCTTCAATGCGACTTTGCGCCAACGTCCCGGCGCAATACGCCATCCAGACTGCGCTCGGCGGCTACCAGAGCATTGATGATCTGGTGCTGCCCACGGGCCGTCTGGGCAAACAACGCGATCTTGCCTTCGATCTCATCACGGCGATCCCCGGCGTCAGTTGCGTCAAACCACAAGCGGCCCTGTACCTTTTTCCACGGCTCGACCCCAAGTACTATCCCATCGCCGACGATCAGCAGTTTGTACTCGATCTGCTGCTGGAGGAGAAGGTGTTGCTGGTGCAGGGCAGCGGCTTCAATTGGCCCCAGCCCGACCATCTGCGGATCGTCTTTCTGCCCCATGAAGACGACCTCACCGACGCCATCAGTCGTCTCGCCCGCTTTCTGGAGCGCTACCATGCCCGTCATAGTGCGTGAGGAAAACCAGATGAAGTTAAACAACAAAAACCGGCTGGCGCATTGATGTTGAGCCTGTTGAAATCACCATTGTCATGCTGACCGCCCACCAACGATCCCAACTGTTCGCGCAACTGGCGACGCTGGAACACGCAGGCATTGCGCCGGCGCAAGCCTTTGCCATGATCGGGCGCGATTTTCCGCCCGACGTGCGGCAATCCCTGGCGCAAACCGCTGCGGCTCTCGCGAAGGGCATGGATTTGGCGCAAGCGGGGCAAAACAGCGGTGTGCTGCTGCCGTGGGAAACGCGACTGGTGCGGGCGGCGGCTATGAGCGGGCGACTCGAAGCCCTGTATCAACGCCTGAGCGAGCATTACGCCAGCCGTGACCGGCTGTTCAGACGGATGAAGACGCGACTGGCCTTTCCGCTGATCATGCTGGCGCTGGCCGCGTTCGTTGCGCCTCTGCCCGCGTTGATCCAAGGCGCTATCGGGCCGGGCGGCTATCTGCTCCGGGCCATCGGTCCGCCGCTGGCGTTGTACGGCGGTCTGCGCGGGCTGGCGCTCGCCTATCGCCAGCAACTGGCCCGCGAATCCGGCGCGACTTGGGCGCGACTGCTGCTGGCGATACCGGTGCTCGGCGGTCTGCTGGCCCGGCAACAGCGGCGCGATGGCGCGTTCAGCCTGTTGCTGCTGCTGGAATCCGGCGTTCCCATTCTGGAAGCGTTGCCGCTGGCCGGGCGGAGCGTCGCCGACCCGCTGTTGCGCGCCCGGTTCGCAGCAGCGGCAGCGGCGCTCGCCGCCGATCGGTCGGCAGTGGCCGAAACCCTGGGGCGCTATGGTGTGGTGGACGATGCCAGCGCAGTAGCGCTGTTCGCCAGCGGCGAGGCGGCGGGGCGGCTGGACCAGGTGATCCGCCATCAGTTGCGTCAGTGGGACGCCCAACTCGAACTGCAATGGGATACGCTGGCGGAATGGATACCCCGATTGCTGTACGCAGCGGTGGCAGTATTCATGGTCGCAGGAATCATAAGCGGGTATCGGAGCTTGCCGATGCCGTAGCTCGTTCCAGTCTAATCCGGTTTATCGGGAGAAAATGATGGCGACATTCCACGAATTGCAGACCCAGCAGCGGGCGCTGCTGGATGATCTGGAAGAACTTGAAGAGGCCACCGACGCGCTGGTCGAGATGCTGCGCGGCTTCGCCGAAACCGACACCGACGAATTTGCTGATCATCACGAACGACTGGCCTGGTTGCAACGCCAGCGCGCCGGTTTGCTGGTCGTGCTGAGTGAAACGGAACGCGGACTGTTGGCATTTGATATTAACGTTGGCGGCGATTGATGCGTTGGAGCGGGACTCTTTTATTCACATTTCGCCCGCTCCCACAGCGCATC
>DEHY01000151.1 GCA_002352185.1 Competibacteraceae bacterium UBA2788 | reverse complement strand
TTTACAGGACTACCCAAAATTTTTGCCCTATCCGTTCGCCCTGAACCCTTCACCAAGCTCAGGGCCGACTCTGTCGAAGGGGTATTCATACGCCATCCTGGCTGCTGTCGCCAAACGCTTTGGTATGACCCTCGCAAGTCACTCTTGAAGTCCCTAGCGCGAGCGACCGGCGATCCGGCCTTCGATCCCGATCCGATCACGGCGGCGGATCTGGCCGAGTGGCTGGGCCGAATCCGCGAGGAGGTCAGGATGACGTTCGAGCAGTTGAGACAATCCCAATGCCGACTCTCGGAATCGGCGCGTTCGCTGGCCGAACGGGTGCTGGAATCCTGGGGCGCGGCGGCGATGTGGGCCGCGCCTGTCGAGGCGCCGACCCTACAAGCTATGAAGACCCGCTATCATGGGGATTACCACCTCGGCCAGGTGCTGGTCGCCAGGGACGATGTGGTCATCATTGACTTCGAGGGCGAGCCGTCGCGCTCGATGGCGGCGCGGCGCGGCAAGCACTCGCCGCTGCGGGATGTGGTTGGCATGTTGCGCTCGTTCAACTACGCCGCTCATGCCGCCCTGCGGCAGGCCACCGCCGATGGCGCCCGCGACCGGACGTCACTCTTGCCGCAGGTCAGCGATTGGGAACAGCAAACCCGGTCTGTGTTTCTGGACAGCTACGCCGAAGCTGCGGGAGGCAGTCCGGGATACCCCACTGACTCCGATCAGGCCCGGATGCTGCTGGACCTGTTTACGCTGGAGAAGGCGTGCTGCGAGCTGCGTTATGAACTGGATAACCGCCCTGATTGGGTCGCCATCCCTCTTGGGGGGTTGTGCGGACTGCTCGCCGCCGAGGTGAAGATGGGTTGCGATGAAACCATTGGAAGGTAGCCATCACTGCAACTTGCAGGGCTACCTCCCAACAGGATCGGGGGAATCAGCGCCCGCCGCTCAATCCGACAGATGCAGGCGCTGTTCCACCCCATGATGCAGCGTCAAGCGTCGAAGCGCTCAGAACGCCTCGGCATCCAGCGCCATCAGCGAATCCGCGCCGGCCTGAATCTTGGCCAGATGCGCCATCGTCTCCGGCAGCACCTTTTCCATGAAGAACTCGGCGGCGATCAGCTTGTTGCGGTAGAACTGACGGTCGAAGCTGTCATCGTCCGGGTTGGAAAGCTGGTTCTCGCAGATGCGGGCCACCTGCGCCCACTGATAGCCCAGCGTCACCAGCGCCATCATGTACAGATAATCGGTCGAAACCGCGCCGCCGTTGTCCGGGTTGGAAATGGCGTGCCGCATCAGCCACTGCGTGGCCGTGACCAGCCGTTCCAGCGCCTCGGTCAGCGGTCGAATGAACGGCGACAGCGCGGCATTATCTTCATATTTCTCGCAGAATCCGCCGACGAGGGCAAAGAAGAACTGGATCGCCCGGCCCTTGTTGGCCGGCAGTTTGCGGCCCACCAGATCCAGCGCCTGAATCCCGTTCGCGCCCTCGTAAATCTGGGCAATGCGAGCGTCGCGCACAAACTGCTCCATGCCCCACTCGGCAATGTAGCCGTGACCGCCGAAGCATTGCAGGCACAGATTGGCGGCGGTGAAGCCGGCATCGGTGAAGTAGGCTTTCATCACCGGCGTCAACAGGCCCAGCACGTCCTCGGCCTTGCGCCGCGTTTCCGGGTCGGGATGCTTGCGGATGATGTCTACCTGCAAGCCCGCCCAGTAGGCCAGCGCCCGCGCTCCTTCCTGAAACACCTTGACGGTCATCAGCATCCGGCGAATGTCGGGATGAACGATGATCGGATCCGCCGGCTTGTCGGGATGCTTGACGCCGGTCAGCGCCCGCCCTTGCAGCCGGTCCTTGCAGTACGCCACCGCGTTCTGATAGGCCACCTGGGCTTGACTCAACCCCTGCACCGCTACGCCCAGCCGCGCCGCGTTCATCATGATGAACATGGTGCGCAACCCTTTGTGCGCCTCGCCAATCAGGTAGCCGATTGCGCCGTCGTAGTTCATCACACAGGTGGCGTTGCCGTGGATGCCCATTTTCTCCTCAATGGAGCCGCAACTGACCGCGTTGCGGTCGCCCAGGCTGCCATCGGGGTTGACCAGAAACTTGGGCACGATGAACAGGCTGATGCCCTTGACTCCATCCGGGCCACCGGGAATCCGGGCCAGCACCAGATGGATGATGTTCTCGGCCAGATCGTGTTCGCCCGCCGAGATGAAAATCTTGGTCCCGGTGACGCGATAGCTGCCATCCGACTGCGGTTCGGCTTTGGTGCGCAACAGGCCCAAATCGGTGCCGCAATGCGGCTCGGTCAGGTTCATGGTGCCGGTCCACTGGCCGGCGATCATTTTCGGCAGATAGAGCGCCTTTTGCGCGTCGGTGCCGCCAATTTCGATAGCTTCCATCGCGCCGCTGGTCAGGCCGGGATACATGGTGAACGCCATGTTGGCCGAAGCCATCATCTCGCTGACCGCCAGCCCCAGCACGTAGGGCAAGCCCTGGCCGCCGTATTCGGGATCGCCGATCAGGCCGGTCCAGCCGCCTTCAACGACGGCGGCGTAGGCTTCCTTGAAGCCGGTCGGGGTGATGACCTTGCCGTTTTCCAATCGGCAGCCTTCCCGGTCGCCGACCCGGTTCAGCGGTTGCAGCACATCCTGGCTGAGCTGGGCGGCGCCCTCCAAAATCGCTGCGATAGTGTCCGGGGTCGCTTCCGCGAAGCCGCTGATCGCGTCCTGATAGCGGTCAATCTTGAGCAGTTCATGCAGAATGAACTGCATGTCGCGCACGGGTGCGGTGTAGCTGGGCATGGGTGTAATCCTGGGTTGCATTGACGTTATTAATCAGCGATTGGCGAGATGCGCCATGCTGGAAACATAAACGCAAAAATTAGAACAAACACCCTAATTTCTGAAAAATAGCCAGTTAATTCAAACTACTGCGGTTAAAAAAACCAGGTTTTCCACCTGTTTCGACCAGTTTTAACAAAAACAGGCTTCAGTAGAAATTAACGCGGATCATATTGCAGTCACCCGAACATCAACGCTCAGGATCGGCGCCGGTCCATTCGGGCCGATAAAACTGCCTGACCATTAGCTCAGCCGATGCTTGGAGTGTTTTATTTCAATATGTAAGGT
>DEHY01000054.1:22917-25408 GCA_002352185.1 Competibacteraceae bacterium UBA2788 | reverse complement strand
CGGTGTAGCCGGTGTAGCCGGTGGCGCGGGTACAGGGGACGGCTGGAGTGGCGGCGTGAGTTCCACCGGCGGCGGGATGGGAGCGGGTTGCGGCAGACTTTCCACGGCGATGTCGTATTCATCCACGCTCAGCGTACCGTCGTTGTCGCCGTCGGCTGCGTTAAAATCCAGCCCTTCCACGCTGGCGGCTTCGTCGGCGCTGACCAGACCGTCACCGTCGGTATCGACTTCCTCGAAGGTGAGCGGGGCTGCCGCGAAAGTGGCAAGTGCGACCAACAACAGGGCTGACAAAATGACAATGCGCATCAGGAAATCCTCGGCAGGATCGGGATGATCCGGTTTATTGCGCTGGGTGGCAGTTACTTGGGTTCTCGATTTGCCAGAGTGGAATTTTAACGGAATATGGAAACCTTTGTCTGGCCGGTGCGGGTTTATTATGAAGATACCGATAGCGGCGGCGTAGTCTATTACGCCAACTACCTGAAATTTATGGAACGCGCCCGCACGGAGTGGCTGCGCGTTCATGGCTTGGAGCAGGACGAGCTGCTGCGTGACCAGCGGGTACTCTTCGCGGTGCGCTCATTGAGCGTGGATTATCACCGCCCGGCCCGATTCAACGACCGGCTGGAGGTCATCAGCCGGGTGACGGCGACGGGGGGTGCCAGCCTCACCTTTGCGCAGACCATTCAGCGCGCCGGTTCTGCCGAATTGCTCTGTAGTGCGCGGATCAGGGTGGCTTGTATCGGCGCGAGCCATTTTCAACCCTGTCGGATGCCCAGGGAATTAATGAGGAAGATGATCAGTGACACATGATTTGTCATTCTGGAGCCTGGTTGCCAACGCCAGCTTGATCGTGCAATTGATCATGCTGGGACTGGTGCTGATTTCGCTGAGTTCGTGGTGGGTGATCGTCAAGAAGCATCTGGTACTCAATTCCGCAAAACGGGCGACCGATCAGTTCGAGGACGACTTCTGGTCGGGGATCGATCTGGCTTCGCTGTATGCGCGGCTCAATCGCCAGAAAGAGCCGGTTGGGGGAATGGAGGCGATTTTCCTGGCGGGGTTTCAGGAATTTCTGCGGCTGCGCTCTCAGCCGACCATGGATCCGGAATCGGTGGTCAGCGGCGCGCAGCGAGCGATGCGGGCGACCGGCTCGCGGGAGCTGGACGAACTGGAGATGTACCTGTCGCTGCTGGCGACCACCGGATCCACCAGTCCCTACATCGGCCTGCTCGGCACGGTTTGGGGCATCATGAACGCCTTTCGGGCGCTGGGGCTGGTGCAACAGGCTACGCTGGCGCAGGTGGCGCCGGGCATCGCCGAGGCGTTAATTGCGACTGCAATGGGCCTGTTTGCGGCGATCCCGGCGGTGATTTTCTACAACCGCTACGCGCATGAAGTGGATCGGCTGGCCAACCGCTACGAGACGTTCATGGAGGAGTTCTCCAATATCCTCCAGCGCCAGTCCTACAACCTGCGCAAGAGTTATGTCGAAGCCGCGCGCGCGCCGACGGCTCAAGGATAAGCCATGGCCCGACGCAGCTCGCATAGCCGCCTGAAAGCGGAAATCAATATCGTCCCGTATATCGATGTGATGCTGGTGTTGCTGGTGATCTTCATGGTCACGGCGCCGCTGATCAATCAAGGCGTTGAAGTGGATCTGCCCAAAGCGCCGGCAGAGACCCTGGACACCCCTCAACAGGAGATCGAGGTAGTCGTGATGTCGGTGCGCAAGGACGGTTCCTGTTATCTGAATTTCGGCTCGGAAAAGGCGCAGCCGGTTGATTGCAAACAACTCGCGCCGCGCCGGGCTGAAATTGACGAGCGGTTGAAGCGCGCCCCGCAACCGCCGGTGCTGGTCCGCGCCGACAAGGATGTGAGATATGAGCAGGTCATCCAGGCGATGGCGGCGCTGAAAGAGGTGGGCGCAATCAAGGTAGGGTTGTCCACTGCGCCTCCAGACGAGCCGCCTCGCCGCTAAAGAATACGATGCAACCGGCGCGAGGAACGAAATCCCAGGATATTGTGGCGACGATAGCCACCGTCGCCGTGCATGCCGTTGTGATCGCTTTCTTGTTGCTCAACCTGAATATCACTGATTCGCTTCATCCCGTGCAGAATGAAGTCGAATCCATTGCCGCCGAAGTCGTGGACGAAGCTGCGATCCGGGCTGAGCTGGAGCGACAGGCGCAAGAGGAGCGCCGCCGACAACGCGAACAAATGGAACGACAGGCCAGGCTGGCGCAGGCCGAGCGGGAAGCAGAAGCACAGCGCCAAGCGGAAATCCGTCGCCAGCGGGAAGAGGCGGCGCGCCGCGAAGCGGCTGAGCAAGCAAAACGCGAGGCAGCAGAAGAAGCCAAACGTNNGAAGCCGCTCAGGAGGCGAAACGGCAGGCGGCGGAAGAAGCCAAGCGTGAAGCCGCCCAGGAGGCGAAACGGCAGGCAGCGGAAGAAGCCAAGCGTGAAGCCGCTCAGGAGGCGAAACGGCAGGC
>DEHY01000054.1:0-22891 GCA_002352185.1 Competibacteraceae bacterium UBA2788 | reverse complement strand
CAGGCAGCAGAAGAAGCCAAACGCAAGGTGGCGGAAGAGGCCAAGCGCCAAGCCGCAGCGGATGCCAAGCGCCAAGCCGCTGCCCAGGAAGCTAAACAGGCGGCGGAAGAGGCTAAACGTAAAGCTGCCGAGGAGGCCAAACGCAAAGCGGAAGCTGACGCCGCCGCTGAAGCAAAGCGTAAGGCTGAAGAAGCCCGAAAAGCTGAAGAAACTCGAAAAGCTGAAGAAGCCCGGAAGATTGCAGAAGAAGCCAAACGCAAGGCCGCCGAGGAGTCAAAACGCAAAGCGGAAGAGGAAGCCAAACGCCAGGCGGAAGAAGCGCGTAAATTGGCCCAGGAACTGGCGGCCCAGGAAACCGCCAAGCGTTATGCCGAAAGCGTAATCGGCTCCTATGTGGAGCAGCGATGGAACCCTATAGCTGCCAGCCAGGGAGGATTGGTTTGTTTGCTAAGAATAACGGTGACAGCTTCCGGCCAGGTTACTAATGTTCAGATCGTGAAGGGCAGCGGCGACAACCTGTTCGACAACTCTGCGCTCGCAGCAGCCCATCGTGCGTCGCCGTTGCCAATGCCTGCTGATCCGGCCGTGGCGGAAGCGTTGCGCCCCACCTTTATCTTAAGATTTAGACCGAAGTAAGCTACAGATATCAACTACACCAGAGTTGGCTTTATTGAAGGAGGCTAATCTTTGAAATCGTTTGTAAAAATCATCGGAGCGCTGATGCTCCTTTTCGGAGTCGGATCATTCGCCCGTGCTGAACTGACGATTGATGTCACCAAGGGCATTGAAGGCGGCGGGATTCCCATCGCCATCGCGCCTTTTGGCGGCGGCGCGCCGGAAGACATCGCTGGCACCATTGCCGCCGATCTGCAACGCACGGGCAAATTTGCGCCCCAATCCTCAGGATCGCCTGCGGATTACTCCGTCACCGGCCAAGCTCAACCTGGCGGTTCCCGTGGTTACGTCGTGCAGTTTCAGCTCAACGGCGCCCAAGGCAGCCAGTTGCTCAACCTGTCTTTCGATGTACCGGCGAACCAGTTGCGGCCCGTAGCGCACCGCATCAGCGATCTGATCTACGAAAAAATCACCGGGGAGCGGGGGCTGGCTGGAACCCGCATCGCGTATGTTGCAGGCGGTGGTGGCTCCTGGTATCTCGTCGTCGCCGATGCCGACGGCCAAAATCCCCGGATGATCCTGCGCTCCGGCCAACCGATCATGTCGCCGGCCTGGTCGCCGGATGGCGCCAGGCTGGCCTATGTGTCTTTCGAGGGTCGCCGGCCACAAATCGTGGTTCAGGATGTCTACAACGGTGGTCGGCGGGTGGTGTCCGCCGCTCCCGGCATCAACGGCGCTCCCTCCTGGTCGCCGGATGGTCGGCGGCTGGCATTCACGCTGTCCAAGGACGGTAATCCAGAAATCTACGCACTCGATCTGGCGGCGCAAAACCCGGTTCGCCTGACCAGCAGCGGTTCTATCGATACCGAGCCGGTCTGGCTGCCGGATGGCAGCATCGTGTTCACCTCGGATCGGGGCGGTTCGCCGCAGTTATACCGAATCGGCTCCGGGGGCGGCGCGGCGCAACGGCTGACCTTTGAGGGTGACTACAATGCCCGTCCCTCGGTTTCGCCGGATGGTCGCTATATCGCCATGGTTCATCGGCGCGGCGGCCGGTTCCACATTGCCGCGCTGGACCTGCAAACGCGCCAGTTCCGGGTTTTGACCGCAGGGGGCTTGGACGAGTCGCCCAGCTTCGCGCCAAACGGCAAAATGATTATTTACTCCAACGGCCAGCGGCTGACAGCCGTGTCGGTGGACGGAAGCATCAAGCAGGATTTCGCCTTGCGCGGCAATGGCCGCGACCCGGTTTGGGCGCCTTACGGACGCTGATCGCATTTGTTACTTCACCTTGAGGGGAAAATTGTCATGCAACATTTCGCTCGAAACCTGATGGCCTCTGCCGCGCTCGCGCTGATGGTGGGCTGCGCCGCGACCGGCGAGAATACCGGCGCGGATCAGACTGGCGTTCAACAGGACGCTACGGCTCAACCCGGCATCACCGCACAACCCGGACAGGACGCTTACAGTTATGCCTACGGTCAGGCTCCCAGCGGCTACGATACTTACGACGCCAGCGGCGGATCCGCCGGAGGGCGGCCTGGTCAGGCGGTCGCCGGCGCGGGCGGTGCAGTTTCGGCGGATCGCATTGTGTACTTTGATTTCGACAGCGCTGAAATTCGCCCGGAAAGCCAAACGATCATTGAATCCAACGCCCGTTCCCTGGCGGGGAACCGGCGGATCATCACTCAGTTGGAAGGGCATACCGATGAACGTGGCAGCCGTGAATACAACATTGCTTTGGGCGAACGCCGCGCCAACGCCGTCCGTCAGATCATGATCGCTCTGGGCGTTTCACCGCAGCAGGTTCGCGTCGTCAGCTACGGCGAGGAGCGACCTGCCGCTGGTGGGCAGAGCGAACAAAGCTACGCGCTGAACCGGCGGGTGGAAATTGTCTACTGACGGACGCAAGCGCATGACCCAGTACCGTGCTTCCTGGCTGATCCTGCTGATGCTGGGCGGCGGGCTATCGCCCAGCATCGGGTACGCCCAAAACCCTCCGGAGCAAACGCTGGCGCTGGAGTTGCTCCAGCGTGTTGAACGACTGGAAGCGGAGGTTCGGCAAATGCGCGGGGAGCTGGAACTCCAGCGCTATCAGTTCGAGAGGCTGCAACAGGAGCGAACGGCGGCTGAGTATCCGGCGTCTCCACCGGGAGGAGCGGCTCCGGTAACTCCGGTTCAGCCCTCCACGGCGTCCGCTCCACCGGCGGCGCCCCCGGAGCGAACTCCCGCCGCGCCACCGCCATCGGCGCTGCGGGCTGCGGGGGGAACGGAACAGATGGATTTTGACGCCGCCCTGGCGGAATGGCGGGAGGGGCGCTATCCCGCAGCGATTACGGCGTGGCAACGCTTTCTGAACGCGCATCCGAACAGCAGATTGGCAGGGGATGCCCAATACTGGCTGGGCGAGGCGTACTACGTCAGTCGGGATTACAACGCAGCCAAGGAGGCATTCATCAATCTTGGCTTGAATGATCCGCAAAGTGCGCGGCTGCCGGACGCACTGCTGAAGCTCGGTTACATTTACGGGGAACTGGGTGATATTTCCCGGGCGCGGGAGGTGCTGCAAAAACTGATGCAGGTCTACCCCAGCACCCAAGCGGCCAGCCTGGCCGAACGGCGGTTGCAGTCGTTGCGCTAACTTCGACCAAAACTTGCGGTTTCGGCGGATTGTTGTACCATTGCTGCCTTCTTAAGGGCCGTTAGCTCAGTCGGTAGAGCAGCAGACTTTTAATCTGTTGGTCGTCCGTTCGAATCGGACACGGCCCACCAGAACAAACAAGGGGTTAGGCGAAAGCCTAGCCCCTTCTCTTTTGTCCATTGTCCACCGGTTGTCCACTTCCTGAAAGGCCGTGGCGATTGTCCACAACAAGCGGGGTATCAGTTCCGGGCATCGCCGGGCATCGCTTCCAACTCGGCCTGGACCGCCACTACGTCGGCTTGAGTGACGGTCACATAGTGCGCGCCTTTCGCCAGATCATTCCACACCACCACCTGTTGCCCAACTTTGCCGGAGGTCGCCTCGACCTGCTCGGCCAACTTCGCCATCTTCGCCTGCTGTTCGGCGATGGCTTTTTCCAGAGCGCTGCGTGCGACGTGCAATTGAGCCTGGCCCAGGCCTTTGAGCGCCGCCGTGTACTGCTCTGTGCTGTCTTTGAGCGCGTCTACCGGCGGTTTGGCCTCTTCCGCGCTCTTGCGAAACAGCAGAAAGCCGGAAACGGTGGCCAGAACCAACCCGGCGGGGCCGGCCAGCAGCGCCAGCGCCCGCGAAAAGCCGACCGTAGCGATCTGGGCGGCGGTCATGGCGGCGATGCCGGCGCGAAACGCCGCCACGCTTTCCATCACGACCGGACCGAGCTTGACCAGGGCGACCCCTGCGGCCACCGCGCCTGCGGTCAATGCCCCGCCCAGCAGCCCGGCGGTATCGGTCACCACGCGCTTGACGGTCAGCAACCCTGCTGTAAACGGCTGGAGAAGGGGTGTCGCCAGCGTCACTTTTAAGCCGTCCCAGGCGGACGCCAGCGCCTGGAGCGCACTATTGAAGTTGTTGCTCATCTTCCCGGCCGCGTCTTGCGCTGCACCGCCGGAATCGCGCAACTGCCCGGTAAAGTCGTTCAGTCCTTTGGACCCTTCGCTCATCAGGGCGCGCAAGCCGGGACCGGCGGTGTCGCCAAACGCCAGAATCGCCTGGCCGGAGTTCATGCCCTGGGCTTTCAGCGCGTCCAGCACTCCGCCTAAATCCCGGCTGCTGATGCCGAGTTTAGTGAGTTCTCCACTGGTGGCGCTGGCGGGATTGAGCAGTTGCGTCAGAATGGCGGAAAGCGCGGTTCCGGCTTCCGCCCCTTTGATGCCATTCTTGTGCAGTAGGTCGAGGGCGGCAACGGTTTGCTCCAAATCCAGCCCAAACGAGCGGGCGATGCCGCCCGCGCCGGACAACGCTTCGGCCAAACTGGCGGCGCTGGAGGTGGTAATGTTCGCGCCCTTGGCGAGGACGTCGGCCATTTTGCTGGCCTGGCCAAAGCCCAGGCCCATAATAAAGAGGGTATCGGACAGCTTGGCGGCGGCGTCATCGAGGCTCAGTCCCTCGGTTTGCGCCAGGGACAGTACCGCAGGCAGGGCCTGCATGGCGTCGGTGGCGTTCAGGCCCGCCGCAGCCAAAACCTCCAGCCCCCGTGCGGCTTCCGTCCCCGTCACCCCGAACCGGGCGGCCATGGCGTTCAGACCGGCGCTCAGTTGTTCTATATTTTGGTAGGTCTCATCGCCCTTGGCGACGACCTTGCTCAGTTGCGCCTCAAAGTCCGCTGCACTGGACAGCCTGCCGCCGAACAGATTGGAAAAACCGTCACGAATCTTGCTTCCAATCACATTGGTCGAGTCGTTCAGGAAGCCGAACAGCTTGCCAAAAACGCCCGAAGCCTCATCGCGGGCGGTAATCAACAGTTGCAGGATCAAACTACGGTTTTCAGCCATGACTCACTTCTCGGTTCACTTTGGGCTGATCGGGCTGCTCTGGGCCAGTCAGTTGGGCCTGGCGGCGGAACCCGACCGGGCGCAGGCCATTGCCGACTATTGCCGGGCGGTCGCACGAAAAGTGGTGATTGCCGCCGACGGACGCGACGCCGGGATGAGCGAGGCACAGCAGTTGGCGCTGCAAGCGACGCTGCCGGGAGGGCTGCCCGATCCGGCGCTGTGGCAAGCAGCGACGGCGCGGGTGTACCGCGACCGCCGACCGGGGGCAGTGATCGCCGCCGAGGTCGCCGACCAATGCCGACAGACGTTGGCCGATCCCTTCGCTGGGCGTCATCGCGCGCCGTAATCAGCAGTTGCAGCACGAGGTTACGGTCTGCCATTAGTGGATTTCCCAGTTAAAAGCCATAGCCGACACTCCCGCCGCCGCCGCCGCCCACCGCAGCAGGAGCGGCCAGTGCCGTTCGATCAATCGGCACATGGCCGATGCCGTTTTGCGCCGCCAGGCCGGGCAAACCGGCCTGGGCTAAAACGGTAAGGCCTATCGGAATCAGGACTTGTCCCAGAGCAGGCGTCAGCAGCGCTGCACAGAGGATTTCCGGGGCCGCCAGCGTCGCCATGATTTACTCCCACAGCATCGCCAGGCCATAACTGGCATTCGCTGCCGGGCCGGTTCCGATCAGCAGCGGATAGAACCCGTTGTTGCCGATAGACAACAGCGTCCGGGGCGTGCTGCCGACCATCGCAACGGAACAGGTCGCATTCGCGGGGACCTCGGCCAGCAGCACCGCCGCCAGCGTCGGAATCGTCCAGACTCGTGGATTGATCGCAAACAACGCATAAGCCTGAATATCAGCCCCGACGACGGAGGACGTGGGCTGCCCCGGCGCAATCCCCAGCGCCGTCGTTACGGCATACGCTACTGCTGGGGCCGCCGTGCGTACCGAATGCGCGTTGAGGTTCGTTGCGCCGCCGCCCGCATGGGTGATCATGACAAAACCGTTGCCGGTCGCCGCGCCCGCCGGGTCGTGATGGCGCGCGATACTCAGGAAGGCATATCCGTTCGACGAAGCGGCCCCTAACTTCCAAGCTAAGCCCAAGTGCGCGGGCGCGACACAAAGATAAGTGGGATAGCTGGTCACGACGCTGGACAAAGCGCCGCTCCAGGTAATGAGTTGCCTTGGAGTGACCGTTCCGGTCAATGTCCCGCTGCCGTTCGATCCGGAGCCCGCCGTGATCCAGATCGCCGGGAAGGTCGCGCCGACACCGGTTCCGTACTCGATCTTGATGACGATGGGCGCAGTGCCCTGCAGGGCGTCGTTGAAGCGAAAAATCTCGTAGCCGCCCGCCGTGTTTATCGCCGGTCGAGTCACGGAGCCGAAGTTCATTTGCCCGCTGTCCGCCATGCGCACCAGTCCGGCGGCGATCAGCTCGTTGCTCAGTTCTTGCGCCCAGGCCCGAAAGCCTGCGTCGGCAGTGTGATCAATGGGGGTAGTGAAGGTGCGGGTGGTCATACCGACTCCATCTCCAGCGATAGAGTGAGGAGGGTGAAATTGGCGACCGACTCCACGGCGATTAGCAAGATGTCGTTAGCGGCCAGCGTCGTCGTCCAGCCGGGCAGGATCGCGTCCTGCGCCGTGCCGGCGTTGCTCAGCGTCGGCTTGGCGCCGGCGCAGATCGAATCACCCGGCCCCGGCGGATAGCCCGAATACGAGATTTTGCGCAAATCGAGAACCGCCGATCCCGGCCCTCCTTGGGTCAGCAACGTCACGCGGCGAATCACGCTCGCTACGGGAATCAGCACCGGCACGGCGTTGATCGGCAGCGTCAGCCCGTTCGGGTTGACGAAGGTAGCGCCGCGCAGAAAAACCGGCGCGCCGATCTCGACCACCGCGCCGCTGTCCTTTTTGGTGAACAGCTTGCCGTCGGCGGTGTTGAGCGCCAGTTCGCCGGGCGTCAGCGCGCCTGATCCCGGAACCGCGCCGGGGGTACTGCTGCGCTTATGCAGGACGCTGGGCATTCAAAAGGTCCCGCAATCCACGGTGCCGACCGCCAGGGTCACGAAGGCGTTGCCCGCATCCTTGCTCCAACTCATCGAGGCGTTCATGCGCAAAAGGCCATCCGAGCCGTTGGTGCCCCACAGGTAGCCCGACGTTCCCCCGGACACCACCGCCACCTTTTCGTCGGTGCTGGCCGCCGGGATGTTGAGGGCGGTTTTGAAGGCGTCGAAGGTGATCTTCTTTTCCTTCTGGCCGACGCCATCGGCATCGTGCATCAGCACCAGGTCCGCCGCACCGTCCACCGCCGCCAGCGTGGTCAGATCATCCAGCGCCGGCACCACCGGGAGCTTGGTGGTGGCGTCGGTGGCGACGTGCAGGGTGCCCCGGTCGGTGGTGACGAAGAGTTCACCCGGCAGCATCCCGCTCGTCGGCAGGTTGGCCTTCAGGCCGCGTTTAATCTGAATCGTGGGCATGGGTCGTTACTCGCTAGTTAAACGTGCCACAGTCAATCGCTTGTAGTTCGAGATGAGTGCGCGCGTCGATCTTGGCTTGCGGCGTATCCAGTTCCGATAGCCGATTGGGGATGCGAAAGGCATCGCCGGGGCCGGGCGGACCTTGCGGGCCTGCCACTTCAATCAGCACCGGGACCGTCGTCGCCGTTTCGATGACGACCGGCGCGCTGGGCTGGAGAACGAGAATCGTATTGCTCACCGCGTTACTTCCGGGATGATTTTGATCTTGCCCATTGCCAAGCGAGTTACAGTGCTGTCGGGATGAACAATCTCCAGGTCATACACGAACGACCCGGCAGATAATGCGGCGGTGGCGACGGCGCTCAAGGCCAGTTCCACCGCGCCCGAGCCGCCGCCGAGCGTAATACCGCCGTTTTCGGTGGTCAGGCTCAGCAGCGGCGGGTCGGGCGCATCCGCGCGAGTTCGCGCCTGCATCCTTGCGCCGCACCCGGTCAGATCAACGGGAATGGCGGGCGCGCCGGCTTTCCAGATCAAAGTCCGGCTCCAGGTCGCGCCCTGATAAACGATCAACTCCAGCGCAGCCGGGGGGGTCATCATATGATGCCCTTCTGTTAGGCGACCGCCCGGCCATCGAGGTAAATCGCAGCGATGTCCTCGCCCGCCGCGCCCGCATCGGGCTTGAGAATGCTAATGTCGAACGGCAGCGCCACGTAGGCCGGATTTTCCGTCTTCAGCGGAAACTCGCCGCCCGGCGTCAACGCGCATTTGGGCATATACCAGTCGCGTTGCTCGCCGCGCACGTTGTTGCTGATCAGCCGCAGCGCCGCCGTCGCGTCCACCGCCCCGGCGGTCTTGATCTGCTCGCGCTCGCGGGCGGCCCGGGTGTAGTCCACCGTCCAGGGCGTGCCCAGCGTGGCGTGAACCCGCGCCGTCGGCAGGACATAAAGTCGGCCCAGCGCCGCATCAACCGTGTAGTCGGTGTCCGGCGTCGGCGCGAGAATGCCGACGGTCGTCCACACCACCGTGCCGTCGGTGACGGTCGCGCCGGGCGCAGTCGGCCAGGCCGGTTCCGATGCGCCGGTGGTTCCCGCCGTGGTGGCGACATGGAACACGGTCGCGCCGGTGGCTTTCCTGACGTAAGCCCCCAGTGCTTTGGTCGCAGTGGCCGTCCAGACCACCGCCGCCTCGCCGGCGCTGACGCTGACGGCGGACACCTCACGCACCCCGGACGGATTGCTGTCGCTGCGGCCCAGTTGGTAGTGGCGATCCGGCAGGACGGTCAGGGCCTCGTCAGTGACGGTGCCCGCCGATTGAATTTGAACGCCATAGGCTGCCGCCAGGAACAGCGCCAGATTCTCGCGGCTGACCTGCTTGACGGTCATTTTGGCGGTGCGAGTCACGCCGATCAGAGTGGAATCGGCCAGTTCCTTGATCCCGGATTCCATCGTAAATTCCTGGAGCTGCTCCCCGGCGACGCTGACGGTGAAGCTGTCGGTTTTGCCCAGGTAGCGCTCGCCGCTGTACTTTCCGGCAACGATCACGTCAATAAAGAGTTGACCGGCAGGCACGATCAGTTGTTGAACGGTCGAAGGCTTGGCGAGGAAGGGCATATCAAGGCTCCAGAGAAACGGTACGGAAGAAGGGTTGCGTCCAGGTCACGACCCAGAGAGCAACGCGCAGGGTGTTGACGTGGCCGCTGTAGAGATTGTCGGCGGCCACCGAGTCGAGGTTGACCCAGCGAACATGGTCGTCGGGCAAGCCCCAGGTCTGCAAAATCAGCTGATCCATGACCGCCAGGGCCGCATCCGCCGCTTGTTCGGCCCGGTTCCCGCCGCTGTCGGCCCCGATGCAGACCGCCGCCCACTGGATCTCCCCGCGCCAGCGCTGCGGTTCTTCCGGGACAAAGCGACGCAGGTTCTGCGGGGCGATCAGTACGCACGGGGCTTGGCCCAGCAGCAACGCCAACTCCCGCTCGGTGAACGGGCCGCCGTGGGCTTGCACCCGCAAGGGCGCGAGCAGCGGGGTCAGGGTGGCGACGATGGCGTTTTGAATCGTGGTCAGGTTCATCGCCGCGTCACTTTAGAAGCCGCCCAGAGCGGCGGGGGTGAACACCCGCTCCGGCGCACGGAACGCCGGGGAAGCGGGGGCGCTCTCGCCGGGCGACGTCGCGGGCAACAGCCGCCCGGCGGCGAGGTCCGCCAGGGTGGCGAGCGCGGTTTCATAGCGTTTGCGCCGATCCTTGAACTCTTCCTGGCTCGCCAGCACGGTCGGCGTCGCCAGATACAGCGCGATGTCGACCGCCAGGGTAATGATCCAGTCCGGAACCGGCGCGGCGACCGGCACGGTCGTCCATTGCAGGGTCCGCAACGTCCTGTTGATCGGATCGTCGGCGGCGGACAGCGCCCGCTCCACGGCCTCCTCGTCCAGTGCGCCACCGGTTTGCGGCCCGGCTTGCGTCAGTTCGCCCGGATAACGGCGTTCAAGGTCGTCGAGGGTGGCGTAGCTCATTCTTTTTTGCCTCTGGGCGCGGTCTGGGGTTCAACGGCTTCCGCTGCTGCCGCTGCTGCCGCTGCCGCTGCCGCCGGTTCTTCCGCCAACACGCCCAAGTCGAGCGCCTGCGCGGCGGTCTCCGGCGGCATGTTCACCGTTGCGCCCGGCGCGTAATTCATGCCGTCCCACTGCACCGGCGACAACACGCGATAGACCGCCATGGCTACAGCACCGCCGCCGAGATCAGATAGCCCGCCGCCGCCCCGGCGATGACCGGAGCCAACTCGTCGGTAACGGGATACACCCACGACTTGGGATTGCGCTCCAGATAGGGCGTCTCGACGATGGGGTAGCCGGACAAGCGATAGGTGTAGCCGTAGCTGGGGGTGCCCATGGAGGCCAGATTCGCCGTTTCGGTAAACGCCACCACCACGAACTTGCCCCAGACATCGGTAATCGCATCCGATTCATCGAGGTAGACCGCATCGCCGACCAGGACATGCTGGACGCCCCACAGCGCGGCCAGCAGTTCGGGCGTGGGCACGTCGCGCCCGGTGTACTTGATGCGGTCGATGATTTTGGGATGCATCCGCAGCCTGGCAAACACTTTTGCGCCCATCAGCACGGTATTCGGGCGCTTGCCGATGGCGGTTCGGATCGCTTCCTTGGCGACTTCCACGTCGTTGATCGGGTCGCTGGTTCCGGTGAAGTCGGACCATTGCGACGTGCCGGCCAGGGTGGTTTTGTTGCCCGCCGGGTAGTTGGCCTCCGCAGTCGCCAGGTCGGCCTGAGCCTTTTCCAGCCGCAGGGCGATGATGTTCTGGGTTTTGCGAATCGTGCCCTGCGCCAGATCGATGCCGGGCACGGCGTTGGCTTCCTGCATCAGTTCCACCGGCAGCAGCCCTTCCAGTGAATGACTCTCCAGCGCGTAGCTGCTGCCGTCATAGCCCACCTGAACCCGCCGGGTGTTCGCGCCCGGCGCGCGCCCGGTGCTGTACAGCCGAAAGTCTTCCTTGCGGAAGCTGATGATCTTGCCGCCGCGTTGCGGCACCGGCACGACGGGGAACAGGTTCGTGCCCACCAGGTCGGCATTTTGATAACCACGGGCAACCGTACTGAGAACCGGGTCAACGACGCGGGCTTGCGCGGGAGTCATTTGAGGCATGGGAATTCCTTATTAAGCCACGTTGGGGATGAGCAGGACTTCGACGAACTGCCCGACGGCGGTCGCGGCTTGCAGCGCCTGGGCCACCTTCGCGCCGGACGTGGCCCAGGTAATGCCGCGCCCACTGGCGTCGCTCTTAAGCGTCGCCCCGGCGGCAAAGGCCGCGCCGGCCTCGACAATCGCCGTGCCGAGTACATCGACTGAAATCCGGTCGCCGAACACGGCGTCGGATCGCGCCACACCCAGAGTGTTGGCATCCGCGCCCGCTTGCGCGCCGGCGGCGGTCACAAAGCGGCTATTGGCAATCGTGCCCGTCGCTACCACCGACAGCGTCAGGATGGGAAAGGCTTGCATCGTCATGAAGGGAACTCCTTAGCGACCGACCGCGGCGAGCGCCGTGACGTAATCAGTGTTATGAGCGACCTGATACGCCAGGGCGCGGGTATGCAGCGAGAGGTTAGTCGGATCGACGGCGTAGCCGTGCGGGGCGGTAAAGGCGGCGGTCGTGTCCGCTGAGGTAGGCTCAGCGGCGCTGCGCTCGCTGAAATCGACTTGCACCGGCAGGGTTTTGAGAAATTGATCCAGCGCCGCCCGTGGGGTGCGCTTGACGACTTCGCCGCCTTCGGCGAATTCCAACGGGGCCAGGCCGTTCAGGGCGGCGAACACCGCCACCAATCCGGCGCGGTCACGCGGCAATACCCGGCCTTCCCTGATCAAGGCATCGGCAAAGGCGGCGTCAGCGGCGCGGGCGGCTCCCGCTTTTTCGGCGTTCAGCGCCGCTTCGCGTGCGGCAATCGCGGCTTCACGTTGCGCCAGGGCGGCTTTTTCGGCGGCGAGCGGGTCGTCAACAACAGCAGGGTTTGGCATATCAGGGTCCACAGGGTGAGAGGGTGAGGCATGGGGGGCGGGGGGTGATTCGGAAAATTCGAGTTCAATCACGCCCTCGTCGGTATTGGCAAACGCGGGCGGGCGTAAGCCTTTTAACGCGGGCGCGACGGCTCCCAGAAAGCCGACGTGGCGCAGGGAGTACACGCCGGGGACCGGGTTGTTGGGGGCGTTGGGCATGAAGAAGGCGGCGCTGATTTTCCGGTAGCGCCCGGCCTTCACCAGGTCGGCGAACTGCGGGTCCAGTTGTTCGGGGGTGGCTTCCAGCGCGCCCTCGACGTGGGCGAGGGTCTTCACCCAGCCGTAGGCCGGTTCGTCCAGCGCGGGATGCCCGACCACCAGCGGGGCGGCAAAGGCGGTGGCGTCGTAGGCGGCGGCGGTCGCGGCCAGATCGGCGGCGGTGAAGGTGAGGGTCTGGCCGCTGCTGGCGGTGTGGGTGCCGGCTTTGAAAATCTGGAGAGGGCGCATAAATCCGTCCTTTGAAATACGGGTAAACCATAACATGAATCATGGTTAATCCGTAGAAAAATGCAAGCGTTTTTTTGCGGCGGCGGCGCACCGCCAAGAAGGCGCGAAAACGGCGATTTCAGGCGATGATGCGCTGAACTGCGCTTGGGGTATTCCCGCGTCGGGAAAAGGGCGCTATCGAGGAGTTAAACGGCAGTTAAATGGGGTTGCCGTCAGCGCTCCAGGGCGCGGCGCAGATGATCCTGGAGAATGTCGAGCAGTTCGGTTTCGTCCTCGGACGACAGGCCGAGGAAGGGCCGGGCCGGGATGTTGCGTTCCGGCGCGCCAAACTGGTGGGTCGCGCCGTAGATCAGCGGGGTGCCGATGCGGACTTCACGCGGCCCGGCCTGATAGTTGAGCAGGCCGGGCAGATGGCCGCTCAGGGTCAGGATTTTGTCCTTGTTCTTCTTCTTGCGCTGCCGGTAGTCCGGCGACAGCGCCGCCCACGGCGATCCATCGGGCGCGGTCTGGCTGCGGAAGCGCTCGCGGGTCGAGTTGAGCAGCGCTTCGCCGATGTCCTGGAACGCCGGGGTCAGGTCGGTGAGCGCTGCGTCCAGGCGCTCGAACGCGGCTTTGACTTCGGCGGCGTTGCGGATCGTCAGTTGGAGGTCGAGCGCGGCTCCGGCCATGAGAAAGGCCCCTTATCATTATTGTGGAGTGAAGGGTTGCGGCGGCGCACTTGTGATTCTACCGCGTCCCGCGTACCATGCGCCTCGGAGCCTCGAAAACTCCTTACTTGGCGGTTCCCGCACCCGAAAGCCAGCGGTTTTTTTGTTTTTGCCCCCCGATCAATGACCGGGAGGGGGCGTGAATATGCCGAATAGCGCCCGCCGTCCAAGTACGGTTTCGAGCCTCCCGATCACCCTTTCGCCAAGGGTCTCTCGAAGAAATACTGTGGTCGGTTGATGCCTTCGCTGGTTCGGTTCGGGCGTTACCCGCCGCCGAATGAGTCTTGACCCCCCCGCCCGCCGGGGCTATGCTTTCTATCGGAGCCTAGTAACCTCCATCGCAAAGCGGAACCCCGCGCCGAAACTCAGCGGTTTTTTTTGTTTGTGCCTACTCACTTTCAATGGTGGGAGGGGACGGGAATAGCCGAATACCGTCCGCCGTCTTTGCGCGGTTACTAGCCTCCCATCGCCCCTACGCTTGGGGTAACTAGTAGACGCAAAGGTAGCATCATGACCACTCAGCTTGTTCGCATTTCCAGCGAAGTCGCAATCCCCTACCTGACCTATTCCGGTCAACCGGTCCTGACGTTCGCCCTGATCGACAAGGTTCATAACCGGGTCGAAGGCACTGCCGGACGAAACTTCCGCACCAATCGCCAGCGGTTCATTGAGCGGGAAGATTTCTATGATCTTGATTCTCAAAGTCTCGACGAATTTCGTCGAAACCAACCAGGCGTCATCGGCGACGCTGCGCAACACGCTGTCTTCATCACCGAATCCGGCTACCTGATGCTGGTGAAGTCGTTCACCGACGATCTCAGTTGGCAAATCCAGCGCCAGTTGGTGAAGCTGTACTTCCGGGTCAAGACGATGGGGGTCCCGCCGGTGCCGGAACCGACCGGATTTGCCGAGGAATTGATCGCCCCGGCGCAACAGGCGGAAATCCGGCAGATGGCCTGTCGGCTGGGCAGCTATTTTCGGATGTCGGGGTCGGGCGAAAAAGCCACGTTCGCCCTGATTCGGGAGCATTTCGGCGTCCAGAGCGCTTACCAGTTGCCCGCCCGGCATTTTGACGAAGCGATGGGCGTGCTGGACTGGGCGGATCGGCAAGGCCGCGTTTTCCTGCTGCGCGTCGTCCAGGTGGAGCAGAAATTCCTGCACAGCCGCTTTCGGGTGTGCCCGGTGGAACTGGACCACCTGGCCGACGGCGCGCCCAGCCTGTTTCTGAAGCCCTGATCAATCCGCCGCCCGGGTTGAATTTTCCTCAAGGTGTGGTATCTAAGTCAGTAAGCTTTAAGCCGGTGTACCCCGATGGGTAAGGGGGCTTGCCGCTGGCTTATGTCGGCGGCCAGTTGATGCCAGGTTCGAGTCCGGCCCCGGCTTAGAGCGTCCCTTCCAGTGGTTTTCCATAAGCCTTCAAATTAGCGACAGGCACCATTCGTGCGGTGTTGATGATATTGGCGGGTCGCGTGATTTTCTTGCCGTCCGCGCCACGTTCAGTAATGAGATAGTCTATTTCCACGACCAGCTTTCCGGTTCCGCTCGGCATATCGTAGATGTAGAGCAACGCCAGTCGTGCATGGCTGGTATCCAGCAGCACGGCTTTGGGTTGGCGCAAATGTTCAGGCAATCGTTCATACCACGAGCGCGGCAAAGGCCCCACTTTGGTATCGCGGAACGTATGAATCAGGTCCTCATCCCGAACCGACAGCAGCGCGGAAGCGGGCGCGATCTGGCGCTTGGCAAGTTCTGCCAATACGTTTTCGGACAGCGCCCCGACATGGCGCAGTTCGCCCGTCGTCTTAATCGCGTATTTCTGCCTGGCTGCCTTTGCCTTTGCTGCTGCGTCTAATTCCTTAAACCAGGCATTTGCCCATGCACCGAACTCATCGCTCACGGCATTCAAGATCGCCGGGTGACTCAGGTGCGCGGCTACGGCTTGCGCGGCCAATAGCGGTGGCAACGTAACGGCTTTATTCATGGCCTGCTGGCCTAATCTTGCTAATCCGTTCGCCACACTGGCCCCCGGCTGATAATCCCAGCCTTTATCGACGCCTTGCGGCAAGCCGGTTTTCGGGTCGAGGGCGTTATAGGGAATCTGTCCTTTCGGAGTGACCGCCAGCCCCTGCTTCTGCAGATCGCGCTCGGCCAGGGTTTCGAGGTAGCACTTGCAGCCGAAGCCGTTGGGCGGGGTGTGGCTGGCAAACCAGGGGTCATCGTGGCGCAGAATCAGTCCGTCCCAGGCGAGGTGTTCGGCGCGGGGCACGGTGGAAGCGGGCGAATGGCGATAGCGCCAGTACGGGCGGGTTTCGGCGACGGCCTTCATCTGCTGGGTGCGTCCGGCGCTGTAGCTGCTGAACAGGTTGGTTTCGTAGAGGACCCGCGTCCGCCACGCCTCGCCGGCTTTGGCGCCCTCTCCGGTCCAGCCGGTCCAGCCGCGTTCGGCGACGATGCGCTTGAAGTCCTTGCGGAAGGTTTCAATCGTAGCGCCTTCGGCGATGGCCTTGTCGATAGCGGCCTTGAGGTCGGCCAACAGGTCGGCTTTCATCGCCCCGGCCACTACGAAGGCGCGGTCGTGGGCCGCGCCGAGCAGGTCGTCCCACTTCTGGGTGGGCAGGTTCAGCTTGGCGCGGAAGAAGGCCAGCGCCTCCAGAAAGGGCAGCGAGCCGTAGCTAACGGGCATGGTCTTTCTGCCGGGACGCGATCAGGCGGGCACAGGCGGCGCAGGTGTATCGCACCTGGCGATTGCCGTCACACCACTTCGCCACTGCGATCAGCGCGCGCGGTTTCCAGATGCGGCAATTGCTGCAAAACCGCTCATTCTCATTGGGGGGCGTCACCCGGCGAGTCATGGCCGCGCCTCCCACCGGCCCATGGCGTCGGCTGCGGCCAGGGCCTGGCCCATGAGGTCAGCGAAGGCTTTGCCGTCCAGGTCGGGATAGAGGGTCAGCAGCCGGGCGCGGAAGTCCATCAGGTCGGCGCTGGATTCGAGCGCGGCGCGCACCGGGTCGAGCAGGGCGTTGATCAGCGGCTCGGCTTCCTGCCCCAGCCGCTCGACCAGCGGCGCGGTCGGGTCGGGCGCGGGATCGGGGGGCGCGGCAAAGGCGGCGGGCGGGGTCGGCGTGCCGTCGGCCTGAATGCCGGGCGCGATTTGCTCGCCCGGCGTCAGCGTGCCGGGTCCGGTCGATTGCAGGGTGGCGGTAACGGCCATCGGAACGACTTCCCACTCGCCGTCATATTCTTCCTCGATCTGCTTCAGCGTCGGACGATAGCCGAGGTCGAACAGGCGGCGCTCAATCTCGCTGCGCTGGGCCACATCCTTCGGCGGCTCGGTGCGGCGATAGACTCTCGGCAGGGCCGCGCCGGGGAAATTCCATTCCGTGAGCCAGCGGGCCGGGCCGGAGTTGAACGATTCGCAGATCAGATCGGCGTCGGCCTTGACCAGCCGCTGCCAGGTGGCCGGCTCTTCGGCGCTGACGTTCAATTTGTTGGCGGTCGAATCGGCGGGAGCCATCTGGCTGAGGATGATCTTGTGGATGGCCGCGTCCATGTGCCCGCACAGCGCGGCATGATCGCCGCCGGTCGCTCGTTTCGCTTCCAGCAGTTCGGCGCGCATCCCGTCGGGCATGATGATCGCGGCGTCGGTTTGAATGGCCGCCAGCGCCGCCAGCAGCAGGTCTTGATCCTCTTTCTTGGTGCCGGGCGGAAACCAGCCCGCAGCGGTCGGCGCGCCGAACTTCTCGGCGGCGATCAGCCAGAACTTGATCCCCGCCCGTTTGAACAGCACCGGCCAATACAACCAATGGGCCAGACCCATGCCGTAGGGTTCGTCATCGTGATCCGCGCCGGTCTGGAACACCCAGAACTTGCGATCCGGCAGGAGTTCGCCCGGTTGCGGGTTCGCCATCGTCATCAGCCGCAAGCGCTGATCGCCGTCGAAGGCGAAGCGGCGACGGTCGCGGATGCGCACCTGATCCAGGGTGACGGTCGCGCCGTCGTGGTCCCACAGGCATTCGCCGACCCCAAAGCCGTAATAGATCCCGTAGTGCATCCCGGCGCTGACCTGATCCCAGCCGATATGCTGCAAAGTTTCTTCCAGAAACGCGGCGGCGTTTTTGTCGGCGCGCCGCTCCCCGCCGGGGATGACTTCGGTTTCCGCCGACACCAGCGCCAGTCGCCGTTGCTGCAAGGCGCTGAATACGGTCCAGTCGGTCAATAAATCACGGAACAGGTCATAGCCGCCGAGGCCCTGATAGGTGCGCGATTGCAGGATGGCGTCCTGCGGGTCGAGGCGCTGATCGGGGCCGATAAAAGCGCGGGTGAGGTCGCGCCCGTGGCCCAGAGTGGCGATTTCGTTTGGGACCGGCGGGGCGACTTTGGCCGGTGGGGACGGCGCGGCAAACAGGGAAAAGGGATTGTGCATAGGGGTCGTTACCAGCCGTGGGTGACGCGGGAACCGGCGACCGTGCCCCAGCCGGCGTGGTCGGAGGCAGGCGTATCGCGGGCGGCGGTTTGGATTTGGCGGAAGTCGATCACCGGCGCGGCGGCGGCGTACAGCGCCAGAAACAGCGCCCAGGCGCGGTCGGCGTGGCCGTCGGAGTCGCGGTCGGCGACAAAGCGCGGCGCGCCGGTGGGGCTGGTGACTTTTTGCAGCTTGTGCAGGTCGTCGCGAATTTCGCGCTGTCCCTTGGGGATGCGCACCCGCCGATCTTCAAAGGCGTCCTTGGCGACGGTCGCCAGATGCTGTTTGTTGGCGGCGGTGAAGATCACCCCTTCGATGCGGGAGCCGTGGCGGCGCTGGGCGTCTTCGACCGGTTTTTCGCCCATCCCGGTTTGATCCATGCAGCAGCGGATGACGCGGTAGCGCTGGAAACAGTCGTCGAGTAGAGCGTCCTGTTCGGCGAAACTGATCCGCTGGCGGGCGATGACTTCGCGAGTCCACAGCACGTCGCCCACGGCTTCCAGCACCCAGATCACGAACAGGTCATGGCGGGCGCCGATGTCGACGCCGAGAAAAGCGACCGTAGAACGGGCTTCCAGCCCGTGAACTGAATACGGGCTGGAAGCCCGTTCTACGGTCGCGGCTTCATCTTCGCAGCGGTTGATCAGGTCGTAGCTGAGCCAGGCCGACGCTTCATCCAGCCATTTCAGTTCGTATTCCTGCGCCCAGGCGTCATCGTCGCCGATGCCCGCTTTGAGTTCGGCGATGTCGCGGGGCAGCCCTTGAGCCACCGCCTGATGAATGTCCACCACGTGCCGCGACCAGATTTGATCGAGACTGGCGTCGGTCATCAGTTCGTAGAACTTGTTGCCCTTACCGTTCGGGGTGCTGACGACGCGCAGGAAATGCCCGGCGCTGATCACCGGGAACAGGGCTTGCCAGATTTTGCGGCTGTCGGCGTGAAAGGCGAATTCATCCAGCAACACGTTTGCGGAGAAGCCGCGGGCGGTGTCGGGGTTGGCGGGCAGGGCGGTCATGCGCGAGCCGCCGGGCAAGGTGATTTCCAGGGCTTTGGTGTGGGCGTCGAAGTCTTTTTCGAGGGCGTTAAAGGCGATATTCAGCGCCTGTAAATGCCGTTTACAGCCCTCTTCCATCGCTTCCTTGGCCTGGCGTTCGCCGCGACTGAGAATCACCCAGCGGGCTTTTTTGCCCTGCGCTTCGGCGGCGAGACAGTGGAGGATGATTTCGAGGGTGGCGGTGAAGGTCTTGCCGGTCTGACGGCTGAACATGCCGATCTTGAACCGGGCGCGGTCTTCCAGCCAGCGCTGTTGATAGGGCAGCAGCACCGTGGAACGGGCTTCCAGCCCGTTCTTCAGCAACGGGCTGGAAGCCCGTTCCACGTCCGGTTTACGCCGCGAGGCCATACACTTCCGTCCGAATCCGCTGCACGGTGGCAATATCCAGCCCGGAGTCGCCGTGCTGGGCGTCAGTCAGCAGCGCGTCGAGCTTGGCTTTGACGGCGGCGGCGTGTTTTTTCTGATTGATGCTGGCCCGCGACAGGTCGGCAATGGCGCGGGCGACGGTGCTGAGCAGCTTGACCCGCTCATCCGGCGGCGCGTCTTCGGCGTCTTGCAGGTTCACCATCACGGTGAATATCTCACTTTGCAGCAGGCTCATCACCGCTTCGCTGCGGCGATCTTCGTCATCAGGGGCGGATTCGGCGATTAGGCGGGCGGCTTCGGTGCTGGCTTGAATCGCGGCCAGTTTGCGCTTGAGGCCCTGGCCGTAGTGATGAATGGCCGACTTGCCGATTTCATAGCCCTGTTCGCCCAGCCACGCCGCCAGGGCGTGGTAGTCGCTGAAGGCGTTGCCCACCAGCCGCCGATCCAGCGCTTGGCGCACGTCATTGGGCAGCAAGGCGATTTTGGCCGGGGCGGGCATGACTTAGGTCTCGCCCCAGTATTGCCGAGGGCGGGCGATGCCCGGTTCGCAGGGCACGGTGTATTCCACCAGATCGATGCCGGTGCGGGTCAGCTTGGCGACCCACGACGGGCGGTCGCGATAGAGGATTTCCACCAGTTGCCGATGCTCCAGATAATCCAGTTCGGTACGGATTTCGCGGGCGGTGGCGTCGGGCACCACGCCGGTGACGGTGGTATGCAGGATCATCTCGCCGCAGCCGAGATAGCCGCCTTTTTGCAAGCTCAGCAGCAGATACCAGCGCAGGCTTTCGCGCCGGGCTTTTTGGAAATCAACGGTCATGCAGCACCTCCTTGATGGGGCAATGGCGAATGTCGCATTCCAGGGCGCGACAGACCTTTTCGCCGAGCGCGTCCAGCCGGGCGATAATGGCGACTTCGGCACGGATGGCGTCTTCGCGGCGCTGGTACTGCAACGGCAGTTCCGACAGCATCCGCACGGTGCGTTGTTCGTTGCGTTCCTGGGCGTCGCCCAGGGCCTCAAACTGGTCCATCCATTGCTGTTGCGACAGCTTGCGGGCTTCTTCCATCGCCGCGAAGCGTAAGTCGAGGCGCTTTTCGGACTGGATCAGCAGCCAGCGACTCAGTCCGAACAGGCCGCCGATCAGCGCGGCGATGGCGGACAACACCAGGCCCGCGCCGGGACTTTGCAGCAGGTCATAGACACTCATGTGGGTTTATCCGCAGTCACGCAGCCGACCAACCCGGCCAGGGCCATCCCCGCCGTGGTCAGGTACTGCCAGGATTCGGGCGACAGCGACACGCCCAGAGCGGTCAGAATCCACACCAGCCCGCGCCAGGTGGACGGTTCTTTGAGTCGATTCGTGCACCAGATCATGGCGTCTCCTCCTTCCAGATGTGTTTGGCCCGTTCCCAGTAGCTTCGGCGCTGGTCTATGCCGTTCAGTCCGCCGTTGATCTTTTTGGTAATGCGGTTGAATTGCAGGTCGTCGGCCAGGGCGTTCAGGCCCCGGCTGCACCACCACCAGCAGGAGATTCGGGCCGCCGTGCGCGGCGCTTCGGCCAGGTCGGGCTGATCCAGCAGCGGCAGGCCCAGCGCATCGGCGGCGGCGGCGTAGTTCGCCCGTCCGGTGATTTGAATGTAGCCCCGGCCTTTGAAGCGCAGGCCGTCGCCGGGCTGGCGATTGCCGAGGGCCTTACGCCCGTCATAACGGGCGAAATAGGCGTCGTTTCCGAACTCGCGCAAGGTGCGAAAGCCGCCGGTTTCGTGGGCAAACTGCGCGAGGCAGGCGGCGATTCGGCGTGGGGTAGCGATGTCGAATTCGGCCAGCGCCGGGTTCAGCGCGGCGGCGTGGGTTTCGGCGCTGGCGGCGCAGAGTGCGGGAACCAGATCGCGCAAATGGTTGGCGGTGAGCCGCAGGCTTTCAGTCATCGGGCGCTCCAAGTTGGTAATTACACGTATCAGTATACAGGTAAATACGTAGCGCAAGCGACGAAAAAGGCCGTGTGAGCGGCCTTGGGGAGCGGGGTAGTGTCACCCTACGGGCTTGAACCCGTCGGCAGCGGGAGCGGTCAGTATCTCGAATTCCGGCCCCAAGCGGCCCAGTCGCCGGTCGAGTTCGCGCTTGAGGGTTTGGATCAGCCAGTCCTTTTCGTGGCGGATGCGCTCTTTCCGGTACACGTCCACGGCGGCGCGGATGCAGTCGAGAAAATCCTGCATCTCAGGAAACAGCGCGGCGGGAATGAGGTCGCGGCGCGTCACGCCGGCCCGGGCGCAACAGTATTTAAACAGCCAGTGCTGAATGCTGGTCTGCATGTAAAAGGGGTTGCTCAGACACCAGATGCGCCCGTTCAACTGCTTAATCTGGTCGGGCGAGAGAGGCCGGGGCATTTCAATCTGCGGGGCGAGGTAGCGTCCGGTCTTGCGAATCGCGGGCAACACTTCGCTCGTGACCCACTTCTTGAATTTCTTGGCTTCGGGCTTGCGGCTGGTCAGGATGAGGGAGTACAGCCCGGATTCGTTGATGATGCTAAGTTCCTGATTTCCGCCAGGGGTGTTCATACTGTGAACACCCTAAATAGCCATTTAAGCCCTGTTTAATACCCGTTTAAGAGTCTGCCGGGAATGTCTCGGTATCCGGTTGTGGCCTTGGTGGCCTGCCAGGGCAAGCCGGTTGCCAGCATCGCCAGCCTGATCCGACTGATCCGCCGGTGAAGGTCTGGGTATCCGGTTGTGGCCTTGGTGACCTGCCAGGGCAAGCCGGTTGCCAGCATCGCCAGCCTGTCAGCCTGATTCGCCGGTGAAGGTCTGCCAGCGCCGGGAGTGGCTCGGTATCGGTTGCGGCCTTGGCGGTCTGCCAGGGCAAGCCGGTTGCCACCATCGCCAGCCTGATTCGCCGGTGAAGGTCTACCAGCGCCGGGAGTGGCTCGGTATCGGTTGCGGCTTGGCGGTCTGCCAAGGCAAGCCGGTTGCCAGCCGGTGAAGGGTCTACCAGGACAAGCCAGTTGCCACCATCGCCAGCCGGTGAAGGTCTGGGTATCCGGTTGTGGCTTGGCGGTCTGCCAGGGCAAGTCGGTTGCCAGCATCGCCGGGGCCGCTTGGTTCTACTTAGGGCCAGATTTACAGCTACAAACCTGCTGTTTTGCCCAAAACGTATTAAATGTGGTTTCAGTAATACTGAATTCTCTAGGCGCTCGCTTGGCTAATCGCTTCAAAATATCGCTTTTGCTGATAACCAACTGCATTTTGTCAAAACTTTCCCCTTTAGCTGTTGCTTCTGCCTCAAGCACTCCTATGAACTCTATTAAAGCCGATTCCCTTTTTTGATAAATGGTTTGTACTTTCGCCAGCGAGTAAGAAAACGTCGGGTTACTCATAACGTAAGTGTAAAACTCAGAAAGTTCATCATCAGTTAAATCGAGCAAAGAATTTTTTCCAAACCGATCCATCATATAAGCCTTGCGCTTTTCAGCGGATATGCCAAGATTTTTGCATCTCGCTTGAATAGCTGTAATCCGATCATTTCTCCACTCGCTAGTTACTCCCCTGATTGCGCCGTGTTTATCGTATGACTCTACAATCCTGATTTGCTGCTTTATGTATGAGCGGCATTGCTCAAATTCTTCATCTTCTACCTGATCAATGCCGTTGACGCGCCCTTGTAATCCTTGCTGATAGAGCTTATTTCTAGCCGCTTGAGGTGTTATAGGTCTTTTGGCTATTAACCATTGGTGCTAGTTT
>DEHY01000038.1:4458-16258 GCA_002352185.1 Competibacteraceae bacterium UBA2788 | reverse complement strand
GGCCGACGGTCGCGGGCTGTGGGCGGCGCTGGAACAGACGCCGGTCGATCTGGTCATCCTCGATCTGATGCTGCCCGGCGACGATGGCCTGGTTCTGTGCCGCACCCTGCGCGCCCGTTCGCCCATCCCGATTATCATGCTGACCGCCCGTGGCGACGATACCGACCGCATCGTCGGGCTGGAAATGGGCGCCGACGACTATCTGCCCAAGCCGTTCAACCCGCGTGAATTGCTGGCGCGGATCAAAAGCATCCTGCGGCGCGCCCGCAGCATCCCCGCCGAACCGGGCGAGACGCGGCGCTTCCAGTTCGCCGGCTGGACCCTGGATGTAGACGCCCGCCAACTGGTCGCCCCGGATGGAGTGCTGATGCCGCTGGGCGCGGGCGATTACCGCCTGCTGCGCGTGTTCCTGGAACATCCCCAACGGGTGTTGAACCGCGATCAATTGCTGGATCTGACCCAGGGCCGCGAAGCCGCGCCGTTTGATCGCAGCATTGACGTGCAGGTCAGCCGGTTGCGACGGCGCTTGCGCGACGATCCGCGTGATGCGGCGCTGATTAAGACCGTGCGCAACGAAGGCTACATGCTGGCTGCTTCAGTCCACCGGGAATTTTGATGCGACTCCTGCCGCAATCGCTATTTGGCCGCCTGCTGCTGTTTCTGACCGGCGGCTTGGCGCTGGCCCAGTTGCTCAGCGCCGCAATCCTGCTGCAAGACCGCGATCAGGCGCTCTATCACGCGATTGGCGGGCATGTCGCCCAGCGCATCGCGGCTATCGTCAATCTGCTCGATACCCTGGATGACGCCGAACGGCGGCGATTGGTGACGGCGCTGGATTTGCCGCCGACCCGCCTCAGCCTGGACCTGCCCTGGCAGGTCGAAACGGAGCCGGATGAGCGCTATCACACCACGCTGTTCCGCGCTCTGCTTAAACGCCAGTTGGGATCGGACCGCCCGTTCCAATTGGAAATCAACGACGACCTGCCGCCGCCGCCGATCAATCATCCGCACTGGAATCCAGCCGAGCGGCCTGATGGGATGAATCGGGCGCCTCCGCGTGGGCGGATGCGCGCCATGATGCTGGGGCTGCGTAATTTCGTGGTGCAAATCCGCTTGCGCGATGGCGCAACCATCACGTTCCAGCAGGTATTGCCGGAGGAGGTGATCGCGTGGCCGGCGCGGCTGCTGCTGATCCTGCTGGTGCTTTTGCTTTCAGTGGCGCTGCTGGCGGCGCTGGCGGTGCGCACCCTGACCCGGCCATTGAGCATTTTGGCCGATGCCGCCGCCGAATTGGGGTGCGACATCCGCCGCCCGCCGCTGAACGCAACCGGGCCGCTGGAGGTTCGCCGCGCCGCCCAGGCGTTCAATACCATGCAGGAGCGGCTGATCCGCTACATTGAGGATCGCGACCGCATCCTGGCCGCCGTCTCCCACGACCTTAAAACGCCGATTACCCGGCTGCGGCTGCGCACCGAGTTGCTGGACGATTCGCCGCTGCGCGGGAAATTTCAGGCCGATCTGGACGATATGCAGCGGATGGCGCAGGCGTCGCTGGATTTCCTGCGGGGCGGTGAGTACACCGAACCGATGGCGCCGCTGGATCTCAATGCGCTGTTGGAGTGCTTGCAGGAAGACGCCGAAGACGCCGGCCAGCAGGTTCGTATCGCGGGAGCGGCGCGTCAACCGCTGCGTTGCCGGCCACTGGCGCTGAAGCGCTGCCTGAGCAATCTGGTGGACAATGCCCTGAAATACGGCCAGCGCGCCGAAATTGCGGTGGTGGATACGCCGGAGCGGCTGGCGCTGACGATTCACGATGACGGGCCGGGTATTCCGGCGACCGAACTGGAGCGGGTGTTTGAGCCGTTTTTCCGGCTGGAAGGCTCGCGCAGCCGCGACACCGGCGGAGTCGGCTTGGGATTAAGCATCGCCCGCAATATCGCCCGTGCGCACGGCGGCGAACTGACGCTGCGCAATCATCCCCAGGGCGGGTTGGAAGCGGTGCTGGAACTCCCGCGCTGACTGCAAAATTGAGCGGCGGCCTTTGTTGTCGGCGTCGCCGTGCCCGATGCTGGATTCAGGCATGGCTTGAGGCTTGCCAATGTTCCACGACCGAACGCACGTCCGTTGCGATCATTCCAGCGCGGCGGGCTGCGTCCAGACCGGCGTCGGCATCCTCGAACACCTGGCAATCCTTTGGTTCCACCCCCAGCCGCCGGGCCGCTTCCAGAAACAAATCCGGATTTGGCTTGGGCGGCAAACCATCGTCGGCGGTCAACACTACGGGAAACAGTACGCACAGACCCGTCGCCTCCAGCGCCCGCTCCACGTTGGCGCGGTTGCTGCCAGAGACCACGGCCATCGGCAAGTGTCCGTGATAACGCCGCGCCAGCGCCGCCACCGGCTCCAATGGCTTCGCTTGATCGAGTCGGGCGTAGGTCCGGCGTTCCTTATCCGCCGTGAACTGATGGATATCGATATGCCGATCAAATTCGGCGTTGTACAGGGCGACAATTCGATCAGTGGGCTTGCCGTTGTGCCGCAGCAGGAATTCCAGCGGACAATGCAGCCCCAGCGTCGCAAAGGTCTCCTCCCACGCCGCATAATGCAGCGGCAAGGTGTCGGCCAAGGTGCCGTCGCAGTCGAAGATCAGGCCCCTTACCCCGGCGGGAACCGACAGACTCGGCGCAGGATCGGCAGCGTTCATTTTAACGCCCACCCGGACGCACTATCGGACGACCCGCGACGGGTGGCTGCGCGTCGGCGGCAGGCTCTTTTTCGACCGGCTCCTCAATCGTTTCCAGCGTCAACGTCGCGCTACCGCCCCCTTCCGGGCGTGGCGATTGCCCAACCAGATTGATCCGCAGCCGCACATTGTTAGCGGAGTCGGCGTTCTTGATCGCTTCGTCGTAACTGATCCGGCCCGCCTGATAAAGGGTGAACAGGGCTTGATCGAAAGTCTGCATCCCAGTCGCTTTTTCCATGATCTCCTTGAGACTGCCCACTTCGCCACGCTTGATGAGCGTCTCCACCATCGGCGAATGCAGCAGAATTTCAATCGCGGCGACCCGCTTGCCGTCTACCGTCGGGATCAGCCGCTGCGACACAAAGGCGCGCAGGTTCGAGGACAGATCGGTCAGCAGTTGCGGGCGCCGCTCCTCCGGGAAGAAGTTGATGATGCGGTCCAGCGCCTGGTTGGCGCTGTTGGCGTGCAGGGTGGAAATCGCCAGATGACCGGTTTCGGCAAAGGCCAGCGCGTGTTCCATGGTTTCGCGGTCGCGGATTTCGCCAATCAGGATCACATCCGGCGCCTGTCGCAGCGTATTTTTCAGCGCATCGGCGTAGCTGCGCGTATCTACGCCGACCTCGCGCTGGTTGATGATCGAGCGTTTGTGGCGATGAACGAATTCAATGGGATCTTCAATGGTGATGATGTGGCCGCCGCTGTTACTGTTGCGATGGTCAATCAGCGCCGCCAGCGAAGTGGACTTGCCGGATCCGGTGCCGCCGACGAACAGGATCAGCCCGCGCTTGGACATGATCACTTCGGTCAGAATCGGCGGCAGGCCCAGGTCGGCGACGCTGGGAATGTCGGTCTTGATGTTGCGGATCACCATCGAGAGTTCGCCGCGCTGCTTGAAGATATTGATCCGAAACCGTCCAACCCCGGATTCGCTGAGCGCCAGGTTCATCTCCAGCGTCTTCTCGAATTCGGCGATCTGCGCCGGGTCCATGACCGAATACGCGATTTGCTTGACCCGGCCTGGCAATAGCGGCTCCTTGTCCAGCGCTCGCAACACACCCTGAAATTTGCCGCACGGTGGCGCTCCGGTGCTGAGATAGATGTCCGACCCGTCCCGACGGGCCAGCAGCAACAGATAGTCTTTCAATTCCATCGTCTTAACCTCGCACCGCTTCGTTTCACAGCCTTAACCGACCGTCGCCGCGTGACCGCCGCGCCGGGGATCGCCGGCGCCCTTTCCATCCGGCGCCGCAACATGGACACCACCAAAATACACATCGGGCGCCGGCCAGCGGTTGATCGGCCAGCGCTGCGCCAGCGCCGCCAGCGCAGTTTCGGCAAACCCCGGCTCTACTTGAGCGCATTGGCCGTCCCAGTGCAGGCGCGGCGCTTCGACCGCAGCGCGCGGATCCATCGCGAAATCCACCACGTTGCTGATCACCTGCAACAGGGCGGTGCGGATGCGCTTGCTGCCGCCGCTGCCCAGCGCCAGCCGCACCGAGTCGCCGGCCAGCAGCAGCGAGGGCGCCATCATTGAGGCCACCCGCAACCCCGGCGGACCGGCGTGAAACCCTTCAGGATGCAAATCCTCCTCACCCATCATGTTGTTGAGCATGATGCCGACCCCCGGCGCGAAGCAGCCGGAACCCTCGCCGTTGGAAGTCGTCATGCTGGCGGCGTTGCCTTCGGCGTCGCAAACGCTGATGTGGGTGGTGCCGCCGGACGCAGTGCGGATGCGGTGCTGGCGCTCGGTCAAATCGGACGCACTCCAANNGAACCGAAATCGAGCTTTCGCGCCTCGTGAGTTTCCAGCAACCGCAGCGCCAGCGCGATCAGTGAACCGCCGTGCGCCGGCGGTGGATTGGTCAGCAGCCGCTGGCCGCGATAGTCCACGGCCAGCGGTTTCCGTTCGATCACCCGGTACGCGGCCAGATCGGCCAGGGTCAGCAACCCGCCGCCCTCAGCCATGCCCCCGGCGATGCGCTGCGCCAGTTCGCCCTCGTAGAACTCTCGTTCGCCTCCGCATGGCAGCGTTTCCAGGAAGGCCGCCAATTGCGGATTACGGTAGACATCGCCTTCGCCCAAACAGCGTCCGTCCGGCGCAAACAGCGCCCGTCCGGCGGCGGTCAGAGTCATGATGGGCGTCAGTAAATCCAGTACATAGGCCTGTTTGGCGTTGATGGCGATGCCGGCGTGCGCCAGGTGAATGGCCGGAGCCAGCACCTCCCGCAACGGCAATCGGCCCAGGCGGCGGTGGATGTGCAGATAACCCTTGAGCGCGCCCGGCGTCGCCACCGATCCCAGACCGACGTTGAACACCTGCTCGCTGCCGGGAAAGCGGATTGTGACCGGCAGGAAGTGCGGTTCCAACATATGGTTGTACCCGCCTTGACCCGGCGTATCCACGAAGAAATCGAACAGCATCGTCTGACTCTGCCCGGTGCGCGCCAGCAGAAACCCGCCGCCGCCCAGACTGGTCAGCGCCGGTTCGGCCACGGCAGCGGCAAATCCAGCCGCAACTGCCGCATCAAAGGCATTGCCGCCGGCGCGCAGAATGGCGCAGGCCGTTTCGGTTACTTGCGGATGGCCGCCGGCCACGCTGGCCTGGCGCGAGGGATTGGCGATCACGGTCGCACGCGGTGCGGAAACCGGTTCAAGTGCGGTGAGTAGGCCGCCGCTGCGGCGTGCGGCTCCGGTGGCGATCACCGCCGGTCAGCGGCGAACGCGGACGCTCCAGGCGCTTGGGCGGCTTGTATTCCACCAGCAGTTCCTCGGTTACCGGCAGCACCGGAATTTTCTGGCCAATGAAATCTTCAATATCCGGCAGCGAGTAGACGTACTGTTCGCAGGCGAAGCTGATGGCGTCGCCGCTGGCGCCAATGCGGGCGGTTCGTCCGATGCGGTGAACGTAATCCTCCTGATCCTGCGGCAGATCGAAGTTGATGACGTGGGTGACATCGGCGATATGCAGACCGCGCGCCGCCACCTCGGTGGCGACCAGAATCGGCAATTCGCCGCGCTGGAACGACGCCAGCAATTGCAGCCGCTTGTTCTGGGGGATGTCGCCCGACAATACGCCGGCTTCATAGCCGTTGCCGAGCAGGTAGCCGGTCACTTGATCCGCAGCCCGTTTGGTGTTGACGAAAACCATGGCGCGCTTAGGCTTCTGCTGGCGCAGCACTCCAAGCAGCAGGGAGATCTTGTCGTGCGCGGAGACGTGATACAGCGTCTGACGCACCTTGTCGGCGGTGACATGCTCGGCCTCAATGCGAATCACCTGCGGGTTGTTCATATGTTCGTAGGCCAGCTCCATGACCCGGTTGCTCAGAGTGGCCGAGAACAGCATATTGATACGCTGGCCGGGCGCCGGCATCTTGCGCAGCAGGTAGCGGATATCGGCGATGAAGCCGAGATCGAACATCCGGTCGGCCTCATCCAGCACCACGACCTCAATGCCGTTCAGGGTGTAGACGCCCTGTTTGTAGTAGTCAATCAGGCGACCGGGCGTACCGATAAGTACGTCCACGCCGATCTCAAGCTGGCGGCGCTGGGATTCGTAGCCGGTGCCGCCGAACACGGCGGCGAATTTGAGGCCGGTGTAGCGGCCAAGCAATTCGGCGTCGCGGTGAATTTGCACCGCCAGTTCGCGGGTCGGCGCAATGACAATCGCCCAGGGGCCGGCCGCACCCTCGGCGATGGGGGTTTCCATCAGATGATGCAGGGCGGCCAGCAGAAAGGCCGCCGTTTTACCCGTGCCGGTTTGGGCCTGGCCGGCGATATCCTGGCCTTTGAGCGCCAGAGGCAGAGTCGCGGCCTGAATCGGCGTACAATGGACGAAGCCGGCATCGTCCAGGCTTTCCAGTAGCGATTCGCTGAGGCCAAGCGAGGAAAATGGGACATGGGTCAGATGATCGGTTTGCATGGTTTTTGATGATTATTCCCGGGTGAGCAGGGTGGGGGGCTTGCGCGAGTGCCCGATTTGGGCTGGAATACATCGAAAGAATTTGTGCCCCGATTGATTATTTTGCCACAATATCTCTCATTGAATGCCGTGTACCGCTGATTTTCGCGGTTGCCTCCGTCGTAGATATCCCGTTAGCCGCTGGACCGCGCCACGATAACCGGCGCCGCGCTTCCCGAACCATTGCATTCTGGCGAACCGCCTCCCGATTCCGAATTGGAGAACTCTATCCGTGAGCGAGCAAATTGTGCATATCACCGATGCTACCTTTGAGGCTGAGGTACTCAAGGCCGAACAGCCGGTGCTGGTGGATTACTGGGCCGAGTGGTGCGGGCCGTGCCGGATGATTGGGCCGATCCTGGATGAACTCGCCACCCATTACGCAGGGCGCGTCAAGTTCTGCAAGCTGAACGTGGACGAAAATCAGAACACGCCGCCCCAGTACGGCATCCGTGGCATCCCCACCCTGATGCTGTTCCGCAACGGCGCGGTTGAAGCGACCAAGGTGGGCGCTGTATCCAAGTCGCAGTTGATCGCTTTTCTGGACAGCAGCCTGCGCTGAAGTCCTGCCCACGGCGTCCGCTCCAGGGTAGACGCCGTTTCACGTCCGTGCTAGGTTAATCACGCCACGCCGCGACATCCAAAACTCCATTTTGTTCCCCGCACCGTTCCGCCTGTCCGGTTCGGCCCCCACCCAGGAGCCCTGCCATTCACTCCTCCCCACGAGCGCCTTTTCGTCGCGCCCGCCGCCCTGAGCCTGTTGCGTCCATGAATCTGACTGAACTCAAGAAGAAATCCGCCGCCGATCTGATCGCCATTGCCCAGGAGTTGAAGCTCGAAGGCATGGCGCGGTCCCGCAAGCAGGATGTCATCTTCGCCATCCTCAAAGCGCTGGCCAAAAACGGCGAGGACATTTCTGGCGATGGCGTGCTGGAAATCCTGCAGGACGGCTTCGGCTTCCTGCGCTCCGCCGACAGCTCCTACTTGGCCGGGCCCGACGACATCTACGTTTCGCCCAGCCAGATTCGCCGCTTCAACCTGCGCACCGGCGATACGGTGAGCGGCAANNTGTTCGAGAACCTCACGCCGTTGCACGCCGACAGCCGGATGTCGCTGGAGCGCGGCAACGGCAGCACCGAGGACATCACGGCGCGGGTAATTGACCTGATCGCGCCCATTGGCAAGGGCCAGCGCGGCCTGATCGTGTCGCCGCCCAAGGCCGGCAAGACCATGATGTTGCAGAATATTGCCCAGAGCATCGCCCTCAACCATCCCGAATGCTATCTGATCGTGCTGCTGATCGATGAGCGCCCGGAGGAAGTGACCGAGATGCAGCGTTCGGTGCGCGGCGAAGTGGTGTCCAGCACCTTCGACGAGCCGGCCACCCGCCATGTGCAGGTTGCGGAAATGGTGTCGGACAAGGCCAAGCGGCTGGTCGAACACAAGCGCGATGTAGTGATTCTGCTGGATTCCATCACCCGGCTGGCACGGGCCTACAACACGGTGGTGCCGGCCTCCGGCAAGGTGCTGACCGGCGGCGTGGACGCNNAACGCGCTGCAAAAGCCGAAGCGCTTCTTCGGCGCGGCCCGCAATATCGAGGAAGGCGGTTCGCTGACTATCATCGCCACCGCGCTGATCGACACCGGCTCGCGCATGGACGATGTGATTTATGAGGAATTCAAGGGCACCGGCAATCTGGAAATTCACCTTGACCGCCGGATTTCCGAGAAACGGGTGTTTCCGTCTATTGACATCAATCGTTCCGGCACCCGCCGCGAGGAGCTGTTGACCGATGCGGACGAGCTGCAAAAGATGTGGATTCTGCGCAAGCTGCTGCATCCGATGGACGAATTGCAGGCGATGGAATTCATGCTGGATCGGCTCAAGAGTACCAAGACCAACAAGGAATTCTTCGACTCGATGAAGCGCTGACGCCACGAGTCCCCGCCGTTTCCGCAACCGACTGACACCAGCATGAATGCTTGCCGCTTCTTTCCAAAGCCCGCGCTGCCCGATTCACGCATTCTCTTGTTGTGATGCCGTTTGCACTGATTTCCGGCCCGGTTGATTCGACCGCTCCGGCTGTCGCTTCGATGGAAAATGACCGCTAGACTTCGTGGCCTGGGCTTCCTGCTGGCGCTGGTTCTGGCGGGAGCAGCGCCCGCCGAAACCATAACGGGTCGGGTCGTCAGCGTATCCGACGGTGATACCTTGACGCTGCTCACCGCCGACCGGCAGCGGATCAAAATCCGCTTGGCGGAAGTTGACGCGCCGGAACCCGATCAGCCGTTCGGGCAACGCAGCCGGCAGAGTCTGGCGGAACTGGCCCTTAACCGGACTGTGACCGTCCAGGCGCGCGCCCGCGATGACTACGGGCGCACCGTTGGCATGGTGTTTGTGGCGGATCAAAGCCTTGATGCCGAACAGGTGCGGCGCGGGATGGCATGGGTATATCGCCAGTATGCGACAACCCGGAGCCTGTACGCGCTGGAAGCGGAGGCGAAAGCGGCGCGGCGCGGGTTGTGGGCCGATCCGAATCCGCTGCCGCCGTGGGACTGGCGGCATGGCGAAACGCCAAAACCGGCGGCCTCTGGCTCGCAGGATGGCGCCTGCGGGACCAAGCGCCGCTGCGGGGAAATGGCTTCGTGCGCCGAGGCGCGGTTTTATCTCGACGCTTGCGGGGTAAAATCACTGGATGGCGATCAGGACGGGACGCCGTGCGAGGCGGTGTGCGCCCGGCGAGAGCGGCAGTGACGGACTGTTCCCGATCCGGATTGCGTTATGTTTTCAGCCCGATTCCCTTTACGGAGAGACTCTCATGCAACGCACTCTATGCACCGGCTGGCTTGGCGGCGTCCTGTGGCTGTTGGCGACCGGGCTTCACGCCCAGGAAATCGGCAGCGTGGATACGGCCTTTCAGTGGCTGGGGCCGAATCACAAGATTGTGATTGAAGCCTTCGACGATCCTAAAATTGCCGGGGTGACGTGCTATGTCAGTCGCTCGCAGACGGGCGGCGTCAAGGGTGGGCTGGGGCTGGCCGAGGATACCTCCGATGCTTCCATCGCCTGTCGGCAGGTGGGACCGATCAGCATCAAGGAGAAGCTCAAGGACGGCGAGGAAGTGTTCACCGAACGCCGCTCCCTGCTGTTCAAAAAGATGCGGGTGGTGCGCTTCCTCGACCAGCCGCGCAATACGCTGGTGTATCTGGTCTANNTATCGCCAGGGACTTTTTCCTATTCCCCCCGCCGAATCCACACTTCAGCACTGGCCGCCTGGCCGACCTGATCCAGCACCGTGATCCGCGTCAGCCCTGCGCCGTCCGGCGGCCAGAACGCCTCCCGCCGCCACGGCGTCGCCGCCAGCGGTCGGCCATTCACCAGCCAGCGCAGCGGCTTAACTCCACCCTTCGCCGAGAGCGGCAGTTCCGCCCATACGCCATCGCGCTCCGGCAGTTCCACCGTCGATCCGGCCACTGGAAACGTGAGCGCCAGCGGCGGCGCGTTGACCATCTCCCGCGCCGGGCGGGTGCGGAAATAGCGCAGCCGTTCCGGCAACTGCTCGCGCTGAACCTGCAACGCGCCGTCGGGCGGCGGCGCGACCGGTTGACCCACGGGTTCCGGCAGCAGCCCGAACACCCGGAACAGCAACGGCGCAGCGGTGTTGCGACCGTAGTAGCCGGGGCTGGGCGAACCGTCGGGCCGCCCGATCCACACGCCCACGGTGTAATCGGCGTCGTAACCCAGCGCCCAGGCATCGCGGAATCCGTAAGAGGTGCCGGTTTTATGCGCGATGACGCGGGGACGGGCCACACTGGCCGGTCCAACCGCGTTTTGCGGAACCGGCGCGTTACGCAGAATCTCGCCGAGATACCAGCAGGCGGTTTCCGTCAGCAACCGCTGGCCCGGCCCGGCGGGATCGGCGGGGCCGAAGCGCAACGGCGCAATCAGCCCGCCGTTGGCGAAGCCCGCATACAGCGTTACCAGATCCTCCAGCGTCATTCCCACCCCGCCCAGCGCCAGCGGCAACCCCGGTTGCGGATGCGCTTTGCTCCAATGCAGCGGCAGGCCGACCTCGCGCAGTCGCGCCGCCACCCGCGCCGGCCCAACCTGTTCCAGTATCGCCACCGCCGGGATGTTCAAGGACTGTTGCAACGCCTCGCGCACCGTGAGTTGCCCGGCATAGGCATTGCGGAAGTTGGTCGGGCTGTAATCGCCAAACCGGGTGGGCACATCCTCAATCAGGGTTTCCGGGTGAAGCAGCAGATCGTCGAAGCCCAGACCGTAGATTAGCGGTTTTAGCGTTGAACCCGGCGAGCGAATCGCCCGAACCAGATCCACCTGTCCGGCGCGGCGCGGATCGCGGAAATCGCTGGCGCCGACGTAGGCCAGTACGCGCCGGTCGCGGTTGGCGACGACCAGAATCGCCAGGCTGCTATTCAACTCCAGCACGGACTGGTGTTGGCGGGCCAGCGTCTCCAGCGTTTGCTGCAAGCCCCGTTCGATGAAAGTTCGATGAATGACGGTGGTGGGTTGCGCAGCCCGCAACCGCTCGCTGAGATGCGGAGTGAGAAACGGCAGCAAGCGTCGCTGGGTCGGCAGCGGTTCCTGCCGGGCTTCGGCCACCTGCCGATCACTCAGGATCGCAAGCTGACCCATGCGCAACAGCACCTTGTCCCGCGCCGCTCGCGCTCGTTCGGGGAAACGGTCCGGGCGCAGCCGCGACGGCGCTTGCGGCAACACCACCAGCAGCGCGGCTTCTGCCGGCGTCAGCCGCGTCGGCTCCTTGCCGAACCAGGCGAGAGCGGCGGCGCGCACTCCCTCCAGATTGCCGCCGTAGGGCGCCAGCGTCAGGTAGAAACCGAGAATCTCCGCCTTGCTGTAGCGCCGCTCCAGTTGCAGGGCGCGCAACATTTCCCCGAATTTGCCGCTCATGTCGCGCCGATGCGGCTCCAGCAGTCGAGCGGTTTGCATGGTCAGGGTCGAAGCGCCCGATACGATGCGGCCCTGTCGCAACCACTGTCCCAGCGCCCGCGCTACGGCCAGCGGATCCACGCCGGGATGAAGTTCAAAGCGCTGATCTTCGTAGGCCAGCAGCATC
>DEHY01000038.1:0-4371 GCA_002352185.1 Competibacteraceae bacterium UBA2788 | reverse complement strand
CAAAAAAGCGGTGTTCCCGCCCGACCGTGCTGGTCACAGCGCGAACACCGCTATCGGTTCCGGCCTCAGCCGGCAGGGATCAAACGTCAGGCCCCCAGCCGAACACTTCTACGGCGCGGAACAGGTCATTGTCAGTGACCATGCCGACCGGCTTGCCGCCCATCTCGACCACCACCCGCCGCACGTTGGCTTCGATCATGCGGCTGGATGCTTCCGCCAGGGACATTTCACGGGTCACGGTCACCAGTGGCCGGGTGGTGATTTCGCCCACATGCACCCGCGCCGGCGAGCGATTAACGCTGATGATTTTCTTCAGCACGTCGCGGTCGGTCATGATGCCCCATTGGCCGCTGGCGTCCGGCTCGACCATGACCGCGTTTACACCCTGTTCGATCATCAGGTGCATAGCGACATTAACCATCTCGTCATTTTTGACGCTGACTACCGGCGCCATGATGCCGCCGACGGTATTGGGCAGGCGACCGGATGCGATCATCGCCTGCAACGGATCCGCCACGCGGGCGGCTTCCAGCGCCTTGCGCGCTTCTTCCTGGGCGCTGCGGCGGCGGGCGGCTTCCTCACGCAGAGTCGCACCGTATTCCTTGATCTTGACGATGATCAGGTCGGCGAATTTGCTGGTGGGAACCTCGGTGCCGCCGTCCATCTGCCGGGCAAAGTCATAGGTGACGGTCTTGTCGGCGATCACTTTGGTCAAGGCATTCTCGATCAGCTCGGCGGCTTCGTTCCAGCCCATGTATTCCAACATCATCACCCCGGACAACAGCAGCGAGCCGGGGTTGACCTTGTCCAGATTGGCGTACTTGGGCGCGGTGCCGTGGGTCGCCTCGAACACGGCCACATGGTCGGCCATGTTGGCGCCGGGCGCGATGCCGATACCGCCCACTTCCGCCGCCACCGCGTCGGAGAGATAGTCGCCATTCAGGTTCATGGTCGCCAGCACCGAGAACTCTTCCGGGCGCAGTTGCAGAAGCTGGAAGATGATGTCGGCGATGCGATCCTTGATCACCACCTTGCCGGGCGGCTGCTTGCCGCCGTGGATGCTGTACAGCTCGTTTTCGGTGATGGTCTGATCCGGGAATTCATCACGCGCCAGTTCATAACCCCAGTTGCGGAAGGCGCCTTCCGTGAACTTCATGATGTTGCCCTTATGCACCAGAGTCACGCTGTCGCGACCGTGGTCAATGGCGTACTGAATCGCCTTGCGCACCAGCCGCTTGGAGGCGAACGGCGAGATCGGCTTGATGCCCAGACCGGCGGCGTCAAAGAAGGTCGCGCCCATTTCCTCGCGCAGGAATTTAGCCAGCTTGGCGTTTTCGGGCGAGCCGGATTTATATTCAATACCGGCGTAGACGTCTTCGGTATTCTCGCGGAAGATCACCACGTCCACCTTCTCCGGGAAGCGCACCGGCGAGGGCACGCCGGGGTAATAGCGGACGGGGCGGACNNCCCTTGATGGCCACCACCAGTTCCTTGATGGCTTCCAACGTTTCATCCGGGAAGTAGTTGCCTTCGTAAATCTCCGCTGCCTTTTCGCCCAGATAGATTTCGCACCAGTGGATTTTGCGCTGGCCGGCGTAGGCTTCTTCAACCGCCGCGTCCCACACTCGCAACGAGGCTTTGGTGATGTCGGGGCCGATGCCATCGCCTTCCACAAAGCCAATGATAGGTTGGTCGGGAACATGCAGTTTGCCGTCCTGAACCGTGATTTTTTCGCCGACCGTGGGAATGCGAATATGCTTGTAGGCCATAAGCCCTCCTTAACGTGTTGTGGATTCCACAGAGTGCTGAAGTGGGGAATGCGCGGCGGCGGGAGAAAACCGCCCAAGGGGTGCATAAAATCACGCGCAAACTTACACGTAAACGCGCCAGGTGTCCATGTAGCCAGGCCGTAACACCGGTCTGAATCCCGTCCTCAATCAGTGGTATCGCCATGACTCTCAACGAATTGCGCTACATCGTCGCCGTCGCACGCGAGCGGCATTTTGGCCGCGCCGCCGAAGTGTGCCATATCAGCCAGCCGTCGCTGAGCATCGCGGTGCGCAAGCTGGAGGAGGATTTGGGCGTCATCCTGTTCGAGCGCAGTTCTGGCGAGGTTACGGTCACGCCGGTGGGCCGACGCATTGTTGACCAAGCGCGACGGGTGCTGGATGAAGCCGCGATGGTTCGGCAGATCGCCGCTCAGAGTCAGGATGAACTGGCCGGCCTGTTGCGGCTGGGGGTGATTTACACTATCGGCCCCTACTTGCTGCCGCACCTGATCCCGCGACTGTATCGCCGCGCACCTGCGATGCCATTGCAGATCGAGGAAAACTACACGGCGGTATTGAGCGAGCGGCTCAAGGACGGGGAGCTGGATGTGCTGATCCTGTCGCTGCCGTTCGAAGAGGCGGGCGTATTAACCCAAGCGGTGTATGAAGAACCGTTCGTAGTGCTGATGCCGACCGGCCATCCGCTGGAACGGGCCGAAATCGTTGATGCGCCGACCCTGGCTCAGCAGGAATTGCTGTTGCTGGGGCCGGGCCATTGCTTCCGTGATCAGGTGTTGCGGTTCTGCCCGGAGTGCAACCGGGCCAACGCAGCGCTGGGCGCGATGCGGCGAACGCTGGAGGGCAGTTCGCTGGAAACAATTCGGCTGATGGTGGCGACCGGGATCGGCGTTACAGTGCTGCCCTATACGTCGGTCAGCGGCTATGCCCATGCCGGCGATCTACTGAGCGTCCGCCCGTTCGTGGAACCGGCGCCGGCCCGGGTGGTGGCGCTGGCCTGGCGCAAAAGCTTTCCACGCGGCGCTGTGATTCCATTGCTGACCGCCGCCATTCATGCCTGTCCGCTGGGAGAGGCAGTGCGATGGCTGAATTGAGCGATCCATCCGTTCACTTGGGGCTGCGAGCCTGTTATTGATTGTGATCGTCAAAACGAATTAACGGTGTGGTTTCCATACGGCCTCTAACGTACCGGGTTGCGAGTCTGATCCATAATCGGCACAAACCTTGAGTTGTCCAGATGGTTTCTCTCACCGTTGGACAATTCCCATAAATTTATCGTGTGCTTCACGGGCTGTGTGCTGTTGTTATCAGGCAGCGCTACAGTGTTATCCATCGGAGCTGTGGTCTGCGGAATCCGTACCGTTACCGGGAATCTCCAAGTTGTCATCGGTTCACGGGCGAAAGTCAACGACGCCATGGGCGCGGGACGCGCCGCCATTTCGGGTAACTCTGAATTAAGCCGCTGATATCCTGATGGTAGTGGAATCCAGTAGGACACGATAGCCAGCACCATGGACAAAATCAGTATGACTATCTGCTTGCGATGGATTTGAGTGTTCATAAAAACAAGCTCCAGGCTTCCAACTAAGGCGGGGGTCGCAGTATAGTGTGAATGAATGCAACCATCATGCCCAACCTTATATAAGGTTGATTTTAAGTAAATTTATGATTATAATCAATAATATAATTAATTTTTGTTAAATTTTCCACCTGAAATATCTGCTTGAAACTGCCATAAATAGTCACTTTTGAATACATTAGTTAACTAAAAGTTTCACATATCTATCCAGGCCGGTCCAGTTTGGTCCGATAACAGGGCCGACCCGGCCTTATGACTGTTGTTTCGCCACATCGTTTGACCCAGTCATCGTTAGATGTCATAAATACAAATCTTCCTACATTTCCCGCTGGGCGAGCGCCTCGCATCCTAACTCCACCTTTTTGATTTCTAGCCCTGAGTTCAGATGAAACAAGAGCCAATTAGCCCCTACTTCGATATTAAGAAGGACTCTGAAGGTCGCGATTACATGGAGGTTTATCTGGAAGGCATTGCCCTGCTGCGGCTGGTGCTGAGCAACAAGGGCACCGCATTCACCGAGGATGAGCGGGTTGCACTGGGGTTGGATGGCCTGCTGCCGCCACAGGTCAACACCTTGGAACAACAGGTTGAGCGGGTCTACCGTGGCTTTTTGCGCGAACCCGACCCCATCGCCAAATACCAGTATCTGCGCGCCTTGCAGGAACGGGCCGAAACCCTGTTTTACGCCCTGCTGGAAAAGCATCTCGAAGAGATGATGCCGATCATCTACACCCCAACGGTGGGTCAGGCGGTGCAACAGTTCAGCCACCTGTACCAGAACCCGCGCGGTCTGTCGTTCTCGCCGCTCAACATTGACCGCGCCGCCAAAGTCGTCCGTAATTTTCCATGGAACGATGTGCGGATGATCGTAGCTACCGACTCCTCAGCCATTCTCGGTATCGGAGATCAGGGTTACGGTGGCCTGGCCATCGCGATTGGCAAGCTGGCGCTGTACACCATCGGCGGCGGCGTCAATCCCTTTCACACCATGCCGGTCAAACTGGA
>DEHY01000091.1:17669-20265 GCA_002352185.1 Competibacteraceae bacterium UBA2788 | reverse complement strand
CAATGGTCCGTTCAAATCGGTAGATGATTTAGCCAAGGTTCCCGGCATCAAGGGAAAAACTCTTGACACGATCAAGCCCATGGTGACCGTGGGCGCCATGCCCGCTGCACCTGCCGCTCCAACGATGCCTGTTACGCCAAAAGCGCCGGCTATGCCGACGATGCCTGCCGCGCCAAAAGCGCCCGCCATGCCTGCCGCGCCAGTCACGCCGCCCAAGTCGTAATCTTGTCGAGATTCCTTGTATCGGCGATGGATCGCAATTGGCCGCCCACAAGGCGGCCAACGCCTTATCAGGACTTCCGCACCATACGCCCGACTCGCAAACGCAGCGCGCCCCATGGACGCACGGCCCGCACTGCAATCCACTATTTTCCAAGCCAAAGCAAGAGTCCTGTTTATAATGACACGCTTTCCGGCAACGAAAGCTGCCGCCAATTGAGATCGTGTCCATGTTCCGGCCCCTGGAATTGTTCATCGGCTTACGCTACACCCGCGCCAAACGCCGCAATCATTTCATTTCCTTCATTTCTCTGACATCAATGCTTGGCATAGCGCTGGGCATCACTGCGTTAATCACCGTGCTGTCCGTGATGAACGGCTTCCAGCAGGAACTGCGCGGACGCATTCTGGCGATGACCGCCCACGCCACGATCAGCCGCTGGAATGGTTTGATAAACGATTGGCCCACGGTGCGGGAACAGGCCCGGCGCAATCCCGAAGTCCAGGGTGGAGCGCCCTATATCCGGGGTGAGGCGATGCTCAATAACGTCTCGCTGGTCAGCGGCGCGCTGATTCAGGGCATTTTGCCGGCGGAGGAGCAACAGGTCTCGGACATTGGCGGCAAGATGATTCAGGGATCGCTGGATGATCTGCTCCCCGGTCGGTTTGGCATCATCCTGGGCAAGGAGTTGGCTAACGCGCTGGGGGTTGGGGTGGGTGACAAGATCACGGTGATCACTCCACAGGCCAACGTGACTGCGGCGGGGGTATTGCCACGGCTGAAACGCTTCGATGTGGTCGGCCTGTTCAAGGCCGGCATGTATGAGTACGACCGGGGACTGGCCTTGGTGCATGTCGCCGATGCCGGCAGGCTGTTTCAATTGCCCGATGGCGCGGTCAGCGGGGTGCGGCTGAGATTGCGTGATCTGTTTCAGGCGCCACGCCTGGCCCGCGACCTGACCGACCAGTTGCCGGACGGTTATCTGACCCGCGACTGGACCCAGGATCACGCCAGCTTTTTCCGAGCGGTGCAGATCGAAAAGACGGCAATGTTTGTGATTTTGACGCTAATCGTGGCGGTAGCGGCGTTCAACATCGTATCGGCGCTGGTGATGGTGGTCACTGATAAACAGGCTGACATCGCCATTCTGCGCACCCTGGGCGCGACGCCGCTCAGCATCATGGGCATCTTCATCGTGCAGGGCGTCACTATCGGCCTGGTGGGCACGCTGCTGGGCTTGATCGGTGGGGTGTCGCTGGCGACGCATGTGGATGTAACGGTGTCGTTCATCGAACGGGTGTTCGGTTTCAAGTTTCTGGCCCCGGACGTGTATCTGATCAGCGATCTGCCGTCACAGGTGCAATGGGGCGATGTGACCACCATCGGTNNCGGAAGCTGCCACCGTAGTTTTGGAATGTCGCCAACTGGCTAAAGCCTTTCGGGAGGGCAGCGAGCGGCTGGAAGTGTTGCGGGAGGTCAACTTTCAAATCCGGCGCGGCGAACGGCTGGCGATTATCGGCAGTTCCGGGTCGGGCAAAAGCACATTNNTGTTGCCGGAGTTCACCGCGCTGGAAAATGTGGCGATGCCGCTGCTGATTCGCGGCGAAGCGCCCAGCAGAGCCAGGGAACGAGCGGCGGATTTGCTGGGACGGGTTGGGCTGAAGCCACGGTTGACGCACAAGCCGGGCGAGCTGTCCGGCGGCGAACGGCAGCGGGCGGCGGTGGCGCGGGCGCTGATCACCGAACCGGCCTGTGTGCTGGCCGACGAACCGACCGGGAATCTGGATCGGCACAGCGCCAAGCAGGTGTTTGAATTGATGCTGGAACTCAATCAGGCTCTGGGCACCAGTTTTGTCGTCGTGACCCACGACCCCGAACTGGCGGCCCAAATGGACGCAGTGTGGCGGCTGACCGATGGGGTGTTGCAAGCGGAGCCATGAACGGCTGATCGCTGCCGAACGCGGAATCCCCTCAACCCCCTTTTTGCAAAGGGGCGCGAGTGCAGCGAACCGGGGGATTTGGTTCAGCCGGCGCCGCTTCCACCAATCAAATAGAAGCGCTATATGTCAACCACCACCAGGCGCCACCGACCGCCAGCAGTCCCAGCATAGATAGCAATGGCGCTCTTGCACCCAGGCGGCGCCACCATGGCGCAGCAGGCTGGAACGCCGCAGATCGAACCCACAGCGCGGTAACATTATCCTGATATGCAAGCTGACGATCCGCGACTGCCGCCAGCAACTGTTGGATCGGCTGGCCCTTGCCGCTGGCGCGCCTCAGAATGGCGGCGATGTCGGTTTCTTCCAGCGTCAGCATGCCATCGCTGGCCAGCAGAATTTGATCATCGTCCCGGAGTGGATAGGCTTGGCGCGGCAA
>DEHY01000091.1:5229-17551 GCA_002352185.1 Competibacteraceae bacterium UBA2788 | reverse complement strand
GCGCCAGAGTATGTTCGAGCCGCTCTGGAATCGTGGCGACCGGCACCGTGTCGTAAGCTTCGACGAAGCTGCGAACTGCAAGGGCGCTGGCCCGCGCCCCGGCCTGTTCGCCACCCATGCCATCGGCCAGAACCAGCAGCAGATCACCCGCTTCCAGCTCCGGCGGCAGTTCAAAGACCCCGTAGTCGTCTTCCTGCCGAGCGCGATTGCCTTGCGCCATGCCCTCATCGTAAACCCACGCCGCCATATCGCGCCCTCCGAGCCATCAGCTGTCGTCGCGCCAGTCGAAATCCGCGCCGCACAACGGCATAAACCGCAGCCGGGTTTGCCCCAACTGCAAGGTTTCGCCACCCATCAACTCGGTGGATTCCCGCAGTGGGCGACCGTTCAGCCAGGTTTCGGCTGCGACGGATTGCACATAGAAACGGCGCGAGCGTGCGGTATAAATGATGGCCGCGTAGATCAGAATGGCCTGATTGCCAAGAGCGATCCGATCATCGCCGAAATCCAATCGAATCCGCACCCCCGAACCGCGCCCAATATCATTGACGCCATAGCCAAGCGGCAGCACCGCGCCCCGCCCCGGACCGGAAATGACAGCCAGCCAGCCGACTATTGGGCTGGACAGAGGATCGAGAACCATCGGCGGCGTTTCCGGCGTAACCGGATTTGCGTCTGGACTTGCAACCGGACTTGCTGCCGGACTTGCAGCGGGATTCACAGCTGGTGCTGATTCTGAACGAGGTCTGATGAGGGATTCCGACCGGGATCGGGCCGCTGGATCAGGACGAGCAATGCGACGGGTCGTCTCGACCGGCGATGACGACGGTTTGGCCGCAGATCCGCGATTCTCAGCTGCTGGAGCCGGCGCATCGGCGGTTGGCGCGCTGCCTGGGGCAGATGGCTCAGTTCCCGGTCGGACAACCCGCCGGGTCGGACCTTCTTCGGGCGGCGGTGGCCCTTTTCTGAAACCACGATAGAGCGGCATGGCGCATTTTCCTTTCTGTAATCCCGATGTGTAAAAGGCGCTCAACTATCCTCAAGCCGGAAATGCAACCGCACTTCCCCCAGCTCTACCACATCGCCATTATTCATAATCTGCCCATGAATACGTTGCCCGTTTATCCAGGTTCCGTTGGTAGAATCGAGATCGCAGAGCTGGAACGTACCGTCGGGCAAATGGTAGATCTCGGCATGACGTCCAGAAACCGAGTCATTATCGAAGCAAAGATCGTTATCGGGCGCCCGGCCTAACCGGCACAATGGCGAACGCAACCGCAGATCGCCTCTGCCTGGCACGTCGGTGCGGATGAACCGCGCTGATACGATGGTTGTTTCCGGCGGATTGGACCGCCGGCGGGTAAAAGGCCAGAACGTGAGTTTCATTTTTGATTGAATCCCGTCGAGTTAGGCGAATCCCAGGGACTGTTGCGCGGCGACTGCACCGGTGCTGCCCCCTTCGGCACGGTGGGCGTCACGATGATCGGTTGAGGTTGAGTTCGGTCGCGCCGCAAATTTTTCCGGCTGGCTCTTGACCGGTTTTCTACAGTATTGCGATCCTGCGCTGTCGGCTTTTTGTCCTCGTCCTGCCTGGCTGTGGCCCGCTCAGTCGCCACGCTGGATCGGGGCTTGGTTTCGGCAGGAGCTATCGCGGGCGCTAAAGGCGCCTCGACCGGGCTGACCACCACCGGTTTCAACGCATCTTGCGAAGTGGAATCCGGCGGTGCGGGTTGCGCCGTCCGATCATCAACGTGGGCTGGCGGCACCGGTTCTGTTTCCGTTTGCATTACGGGCGGAGCCGGTGTCCGGGATTCTGGATTGAGAGCTGGAACGGCTACGGTTGCGGCAGGTGGCGCTGCGGGTTCCGCGCCGACCGGCGGCGTGATCGGCAGCGGTGTTCCGGAAGTCGTCGGAGGTGACGCAGCAGTATCTGCGCCTGGAATCGTCGTCGGCTGAGGCATCGGCGTTTCACCGGCTACCGGGGCGGGATGCGTCGTCGCCGGTGTTGCAGGCAGTTGCCCGCTTCGCTCCAGGCTGTAGCGAGGCGGTTTCGACTCTGGGACCAGTGCGGACGGCCACAGCCAGATAACTGCCGCCGCCAGCGCCGCCAGTCCCGCGCTGCCGGCCAGAGCGCCCCACAGTGGTCGCCGGGATGCGTTGGCGCCCTTCTCAAATGGCGGTTGCAGCGCGCTTGGCTTCTGGGCAGGGAGGCGGAGACTGGCGGTCGGTGGCCGCGTAGTCGGTGGCCGCGTAATTTCCAGCCCGGCGCGATCAGCGCCTTCCAATGCGGCGCGCAGCGCGGCCAGGTCCTGGGTCGGCGGCTTACCCGATTTGGACAGCGGGGCCATAATCACCGTCTCATCGCTATCCCCACCCTGCGCGCCATCCAGCCCCGCCTGCATCTCGGCCACATCGCGAAACCGATGTTCCGGGCGCACTGCCAACGCTCGATCAATCACCCGGAGCAGATTGGTGCTATAACGTCCGGCGCCAATCGCCACTGCCGGTTTCAGAGTATCGTCCAGTAATCGTTCAGCGGCTTCCACCGGGGTTTGTCCAGCTACGCAGCGATACAGCACCGCGCCGAGGGCATAAATATCGGTCCACGGGCCATAGCGGTCATTGCGGGTCGAGTATTGTTCCGGCGGCGAGTAGCCGGGCGTCACCAAGCTGCTTACGCTTTGGCTGTGGCGGCCGATCGCTGCCCGCGCCGCGCCGAAATCAATCAGCATCACTCGATGATCATGCGCCCGCACATACAGATTGGAGGGCTTGATATCGCGATGCAGGTAGCCTTGCTCATGCACCGCCTGCAAGGCGGGCAGCAGGTCCTCCAGCAGGCCGCGCACCTCATCCTCCGCGAAGGTTTCACCTTCCCGCAGGAACGCGCTCAGCGGTTCGCCCTCCTCATAATCCATGATGATGTAGGCGGTGCCATGCCCCCGGAAATAGCGTTTTATCCGAACCACATAGGGATGCTGAACCCGGGCCAGGACCCGCGCCTCATCGAGAAAACGCTCCAGCCCCCATTCATAATCCGATGATTGGCCTTCGGTGGCGCTGGATTGCCCCTGGGTGTTGGCGCGAACCGTCACCCCGTCGGCATCGCGGAACGACCACTCGATAGGAAAATACTCCTTGATGGCAACCCAGTTTTCCAGATGGGTGTCCAGTGCCTTATAGGTGACTCCAAAGCCGCCCGCCCCCAGAATGGCGTCAATGCGGTACTCGTCCAGCAGATGACCGGACGGCAGCGCGTTGGCCCGGCGGGATATGCCTTTGGAGGGTGTGGTCGGGTTGGGGGCAGTCGTCATCACAGCAAACCGGAAAGGATGTGGAAAGAAGGGCTAGAAATCCGCGCAGCGGGGGGTGCGCGGGAACGGGATCACATCCCGGACGTTGTTCATGCCCGTCACATAACTGACGGTGCGCTCGAACCCCAGCCCGAACCCGGCATGCGGCACACTGCCGTAGCGGCGCAGATCACGATACCAATTATACGTGGTCTTGCTCATCCCCAGTTCGTCCATGCGTGCGTCCAGAAAGTCCAGCCTCTCCTCGCGCTGGCTGCCGCCAATGATTTCACCGATGCCGGGCGCCAGCACATCCATCGCCGCCACCGTGCGACCATCGTCATTCAGGCGCATATAGAAACTCTTGATCGTTTTAGGATAGTTCATCAGCACCAGCGGTCGGCCCACATGCTCCTCGGCCAGATAGCGCTCATGCTCGGACTGCAAATCCATACCCCACTGGATCGGGAACTCGAAGGATCGGCTGGCCTGTTCCAGAATGCGGATCGCTTCACTGTAATCCATCCGCTTGAACGGCGCATGAATGACCTGCTCCAGCCGCTGGATGCAGCTTGAATCAATCCGCTGGGCGAAGAAAGCCATGTCGTCAGCGCGTTCCTCCAACACCGCTGTAAAGATGTACTTTAACAAGGCCTCGGCCAAATCGGCGTTGGCCGAAAGATCGGCGAAGGCGGTTTCCGGTTCCACCATCCAGAACTCAGCCAGATGGCGACTGGTGTTGGAGTTTTCGGCGCGGAAGGTCGGGCCGAAGGTGTAAACCTTTGACAACGCCAGGCAATAGGATTCAGCGTTGAGCTGACCGGAAACGGTCAGAAACGTCTCGCGGCCAAAAAAATCCTGACTGAAATCAATGTTGCCCTCAGCAGTGCGCGGCGGGTTGACCTGATCCAGCGTACTGACCCGGAACAGCGCGCCGGCGCCTTCGCAGTCGCTGGCGGTAATGATCGGGGTATGAATCCAGAGATAGCCCTGCTCGTGGAAAAAGCGCTGGACGGCTTGCGCCAGACAGTGGCGCACCCGGGCAATGGCCCCAATGCTGTTGGTGCGCGGGCGGAGATGCGCCACCGACCGCAGATATTCAAAACTGTGCGGCTTGGGGGAAACCGGATAGGTTTCTGGATCGTCCACCCATCCGACGACTTCAATCGCATCCGCCCGCAGTTCCACGCTCTGACCCTTGCCGACGGATGCGACCAATTCACCGGTGACGCGCAATGCGCAACCCGCAGTCAGATGCAGCGCCTCGCTGGCGTAGTTCGGCAATCCGGCGGCAACGACGACCTGCAACGGATCGAAGCAGGAACCGTCATGGACGGTGACGAAGGACAGGCCGGCCTTGGAATCGCGGCGAGTGCGCACCCAGCCCTGCACGGTTACCTGGCTACCCAGCGGGATTTGGCCGCCCAGCACGGCGGCGATAGCGCACACGGACATGAAATAGTCTGCTCCCGGTCACGGCTGGACACGGCGATCCAGCGTCAAGGTCATTAAAGCTGTTCCTGGTATTTCTGGAGGTGTTGCGCTTTGGCCTGACCGATCCAGTCTTCACGATGAACGCGGCCCGCAAACTTGATAGCGGTTTCTATTCGCGCTACATCGGCTTTATCCAGCGTCGCCAAATCCCGGAAGCTGAAAACACCGCAGGCGTTCAACTTCTTTTCCAGCGCAGGGCCGATGCCGTTGATGAGCTTGAGATCGTCGGGCTGTCTTGCAGCCGGCGCAGCGACGGGTAAAGGTTCGGGCAGCGATTCGGGCGTAGCCTCCGCCCGTGCGATCACCGGTTCGGGAATAACCGGAGGCGGTTCCACCGCAGCCACGGGTTCTGCCATCGCTGCGGNNGGCGGGGGTGGATTCGGCAAGCATGGCCGGTTGCGCGTCGGACGGATCCGGTTGTTCGAACCCACCACGACGCAGAACTGCAAAGTAGTCATCCCACCACTGGTTTTGCGTTTGAATCCAGCGATGCAGCACCTCCTCCATTTGGCGCACCCAGGAGGCCATCATTTCCGGCGTTCCTTTTTCCCGGGCAACCCGCTGTACCCACTCCTCGACCCAGGCGGCTTCCTTCTCCAGGGTTCGTTTAACCGCCGCCTCCCAGCTTGCCAAATTCTTCAGATAGGTTTCCCGCCAGGCCTCGACGCCCGCCGGCGGCTGAAACGGCACCGCTGAACACAGGCTTTCCCAAAGGCGCTTCTGGGCGTCCGTCCAGGTCTTGAGAATTTCCTCATGAATCCATGGTTTCATTGTTGTGACCCTTCACTGTGGTTCGCAAAATTTTTGCTTATAGTTTTTTAGTGTCACCCTTCACATCACCCATGACAAGGGTTGGAGTTTGCGCCTGCGCATTCCGTTTTCGTGCATGGACGATGTGGCTGTTCTCAATCCCATCAACATCGAAGCGGCCTACGTCTGGAGGGAACAATTCCCTGCAATCGGGAAAGCGATCTCAATACGGGAAGTTGCCAGATGATTGTTCATCCAGCGGACTGGAGCGCGAACCAGAGAGAGGCAGGCGAAAAATAAACTCACACGGGCTATCTTGGCTTGAAGGCATTCAAATTCCCATCTTTAAAAGACAGGATTGCGCCCGGATAAAACCAGTCCTCCAGCTTTTTTCCATCTGAGTCGGTACGCCCCTTTTTATAGAGGGGCTTCCCGTACTTCGACAGAATGGAATCGGAAGAATGACCCAGATTCAATTCGGACGTCATGTTCGGCCCTACAGGCTCATTCCTGCTCGCCGCATCGTCGGTATCGCCCTTCCCCGCGCAGCCTGTTGAAATAACCACCGCAAATCCAATCGCCAAAAGCCCGAATGTTTTCATTGACAATGACTCCATTGATTAAGAACCTCTGTAGCAGGGATGCCGAAGGCGGTTTGCTGGAACAACGGGTTACGCTGGGAGGATGAGGTAGTAGACAAGAAACGGCGCATCGCGCTTTTGAGGCTGCCTGCTTGATCGACACCCGTCAAGCATAGAACGCTACGCTCACATTTTCACCTTATCCACACCCTGATCGCCCTGCCTTGAGCCCCCTCGCATCCTTGCAAACCCCATTGAATCTACCATTCATCGCCATGATCGAAAAAGAAATCGTCTCTCCCGTGCATTCCTGGAATCTTAGCCCCGCCGAAGCCGTGGCCTTGCAACGGGAATTGCGCGCCCAACTGATCCTGAACGATCAGTTGGGAATAGTGCGGCGGGTAGCCGGGCTGGATGTCGGTTTCGAGGCGGATGGAACCATCGCCCGCGCAGCGGTGGCGGTGCTGCGCTATCCTGAACTGGAAGTGCTGGAAACCGCCATTGCCCGCCGGCCCACCGAATTTCCCTATATCCCCGGTCTACTGTCGTTTCGTGAGTTGCCGGCAGTGCTGGCCGCCTTGAAGCAATTGCGCGAACCACCGGATTTGCTGTTGTGCGACGGACAGGGCATCGCCCATCCGCGCCGCTTTGGCATCGCCAGCCACCTCGGCCTGCTGGTGGATATTCCCAGCATCGGGGTGGCGAAGACCCGGCTGTGCGGCACGCATGACGCGCTGCCCGACCAGCGCGGGGCGTGGACACCGCTGCGGGTGAGCAATGAAATCATCGGCGCGGCATTACGGACCCGGCCTGGCGTCAAGCCGCTTTACATCTCGCCCGGGCACCGGATCAGTTTGGAAACGGCGATTGCTTGCGTGATGGCCTGTTGCACTCGTTATCGCCTGCCGGAAACCACCCGCCACGCGCACCGGCTGGCGTCGGAACCGCTGTAACCCGCTTCCAGCTCCGTTCGCCCGTGAGCGCCGGGCGACGCTGAAAGACCATGGCCGCAGCAGGAGAAAAGCGTTCAGTGCTATGATCAAACACCGAAGTTTTCCGCTTAATTGACGCTTGGCAATGAGAGGGTAAACGCTATGGATCAGGGTATCTTGGTGATCAACGCCGGTTCCTCCAGCATCAAGTTCGCCGTTTTCGGCAATGGCGACTCATCGGAACCGGAATTGCGGGTCAAGGGACAGATGGAAGGGCTGGCCAGCGATCCAAGTTTTCAGGTCAAGAACGCCGAGGGTCGCAAGGTTGATCAGCGTGACGAGTGGCCGCACGGCTCTGCGCTCAGTCACGCCAGCGCGTTGCGTTATATTCTCGACTGGCTCAAGGCAAACATGGGCCAGACTCAGGTGGTCGCCGCCGGTCATCGGGTCGTCCATGGCGGGTTGGTTTATGACCGTGCGGTGCGGATTGATGCGGGAGTGATCGCTGATTTGGAGCAACTGGCCCCGCTGGCCCCGCTGCACCAGCCCCATAATCTGGCCGCCATTCGCGCCCTGGCCGAAATCGCGCCGGAATTGCCGCAGGTGGCCTGCTTCGATACCGCCTTTCATCGTACTCAACCCCGGGTCGCGCAGCTTTTCGCCCTGCCGCGTGCGCTGCTCGATTCAGGGGTGCGCCGCTACGGGTTCCACGGCCTGTCCTACGAATATATCGCGCACAAGCTGCCCGATTACGCGCCTGAAGCCAAACGGGTGGTGGTCGCGCACCTGGGTTCCGGGGCCAGCATGTGCGCGATTCGGGACGGCCACAGTATCGAGAGTACGATGGGCTTCACCACGGTGGATGGTCTGCCGATGGGCACTCGCACCGGCGGCATGGATCCGGGCGTGGTGCTGTATCTGATGCAGGATCGCGGCTATGACGTTAAAGCCATTGAAAAATTGCTGTACAAGGAATCCGGGCTGCTCGGATTGTCGGGCGTGTCCAATGACATGCGCGACCTGTTGACCAGCGCCGATCCCCACGCGGCGGAGGCGGTTGACGTGTTTGTTTACCAGGTCCTCAAATATGTGGGCGCGCTGACCGCCACGCTGGATGGGCTGGATGCCCTGGTGTTCACCGCCGGCATCGGCGAAAACTCGCCGGAGATTCGGGAGCGGGTTTGCCGCCGGCTGGGATGGCTGGGCATCCGGTTGGACGAGGCGGCCAACCGCCAGGGTGGCCCCCGCATCTCGACCGCTGACAGCGCCACCCCGGTTTGGGTCATCCCCACCAATGAGGAGAGCATGATCGCCCGCCACACCCGCCATGTCCTGCGGTAGCCGGGATAGCTATAGCGTCGTGAGTCTGGGGCGACCGTTCAGATACAGCAGTCGTTCGGCTTCGCCGAAAAAATCCGGTTGCTCCAGCAGTTCGCTGCGGGAAAAACGCACCAACAATACGGTCATCCGGCGATTCTCACCGATCAGGACGTCATCGAAAGTCAGCGTGTTTGCGGTCCTGGCCGCATCCCCGGGCACCTTGATATTCATGTGGTTGAGAGTGAGCGAAACCCGATCCATCCGTAAATGCCTTTCAGGCTGGCGCAGCGTGGCGACGACTTGAGCGAGATGGTGATCGAGGGTGGCCGAGTCGGCGTGAATCCGGCTGAATTCGGCCTCAATCTCGCGGAGCTGCCGCTCGATGGCGGCGGTTTCAGCGGTATTCCGGGTGGCCGGGTTCGCCAGCAGCGCTTCCAGACCGGGTTCGGCCTTTTTCAGGACCTGGGCTTTTTTCTGGAGCAGTTGCCGTTGCTGCTGTTGCAGTTGCTGCTTTCGGGTGCGCGTAGCGATCAGGCTTTGCAATGCGGCCTCAATCAGATAATCGAAGGCGCGCTTCATCATTTCCCGCCGGGTTTCGNNGGCACGTCCCGCCGAATGATGTCGCCCTGCAACTCCACCCCCAGCACGGTCTTTTCGATCCGTTCCATGCTGAGCGTGGCATAGAGATGGGTGGGCGTGACCGCTGGAGAGCCGGCCGCTGACCGGTCCTTGCGAACGGTCTGGCTGAAACTCAACACTTCCCGCAGATGATCGGGAGAGATGAAGAGGGCGCGCAAGCAGGGATCCGTGGTGAAGCGGCGGCGTCCGACTTCAATCGCGGGCGGCAGGGTGGCGACCTGTTGCGCTACATAATCCACCGCGTGGGCGACCGCATCCCGCAGCTTGCGCCGGTAATGGCTCACCGCCCGCAAGCGTGGATCGGTGCCGTCCACCACGCGCTCGATGGCTTTCCGGATCAGCGCATCGTCAAACGAACCCGTCGTCGTAGTGGGCGCTGCGCGGAACAGGGATCGCAGCAAACGTAACGCCATGAGCATTCTCCTGGAGAGCGGATTGATTTATCCAGCAAGTGTAGCCGTCGCCAGGAGCGGATTGATCTCATGCGCAGAAAGCTAGATTTGATATTCAGGCGAAAGCCACTGCGCCGCCAATACTCGCCGGGTCAATTCAGCAACGCATTCCTCGATGGATTGCTGAACCGTCAGCAAATGCACTTCCGGCGCATCAGGCGCTTCGTAGTCGCTGTCAATTCCAGTGAAATTCTTGATCTCGCCGCGCCGCGCCTGGGCGTAAAGACCTTTGGAATCGCGCCGTTCGCATTCTTCCAGCGGCGTATCCACGAAGATCTCGACAAATTCGCCCGTACCAAACAGTGAACGCGCCAGCCGCCGTTCCGCACGGTAGGGTGAAATGAACGACACCAGCACGATCAGCCCGGCATCCACCATCAATTTCGCCACTTCAGCCACGCGGCGGATGTTTTCCACCCGATCTGCCTCGGTGAAGCTCAGATCGCGATTCAGGCCGTGCCGCACATTATCGCCATCCAGCAGGTAGGTATGCCGTCCTTCGGCGTGCAGGCGTTTTTCCAGCAGATTGGAGATGGTGGACTTGCCTGATCCCGACAGGCCGGTAAACCACAGGCACATCGGCTGCTGGTTCTTGGCCGCCGCACGCGCTGACCGGTTCACGGTGAGCGCCTGCCAGTGGATATTGGCGGCGCGGCGCAACGCAAAATCAATCATCCCGGCGCCCACCGTTTCCTGGGTGAGCTTGTCGATCAGAATAAATCCACCCAGGGTTCGGTTTTTGGCGTAGGGATCAAACGCCACCGTCCGGGCCAGGCTGAGAGTGACCACCGCAATCTCGTTCAACCCCAGCGACTTTGCCGCCAACTGCGCCCCGCTGTTCACGTCTTCGCGATACTTGATGTCGGTGACGGTGGCCTCCACTTCCTTGCAGTGCAGCTTGGCGGTGTAGGAACGTCCGGGCAGCAGCGGATGTTCCGCCATCCATAGCAGCCGCGCCTCGAATTGATCGGCCACTTCCGGGGCGGCGCTGGCGTCGGCCAGCACATCGCCCCGGCTCACATCCACCTCGTCGGCCAGCGTCAGCGTAATCGAATCGCCGGCCAGCGCGACTTCGCGTTCGCCCTCGAAAGTAACAATGGCGCGCACCGTGGTTTCCACCCCGGACGGCAGCACCCGCACCCGCTGGCCAGGCGTGACTCGCCCGGAGGCAACGCGCCCGCAATAGCCGCGAAAATCCAGGTTGGGGCGGTTGACCCACTGCACCGGCAGGCGGAAAGGAGCCTCGGCATCCCGTTCATCAAGCGGAACCGTTTCCAGCAGTTCCAACAAGGCCGGGCCGACGTACCAGGGCGTATTGGGGCTGCGAGTCACCACGTTGTCGCCTTCCAGCGCAGACAGCGGAATGGCCTGTACCGAGCTGAGGCCGAGCGGGCTGGCAAAGGCGCGGTAGTCGGCGACGATGGCATCAAAGGTCGCCGCGTCGTAATCCACCAAATCCATTTTGTTGACCGCCAGCACCACCTGGCGAATCCCCATCATGGCGACGATGCGACTGTGGCGGCGAGTCTGGATCAATACGCCTTTGCGGGCGTCAATCAGAATCACCGCCAGCGCGGCGGTTGACGCCCCGGTCGCCATATTGCGGGTGTATTGCTCATGGCCGGGGGTGTCGGCCACGATGAACCGGCGTCGGTCGGTGGTGAAAAAGCGGTAAGCCACGTCGATGGTGATGCCCTGTTCGCGCTCCGCCTGCAACCCATCCACCAGCAGCGCGAAATCAATCCGCTCGCCCTGGGTGCCATAGCGCTTCGACTCGGATTCCAGCGCCCCCAACTGATCGTCGAAAATCTGCTTGGATTCGTACAACATTCGCCCGATCAGGCTGGATTTGCCATCGTCCACGCTGCCGCAGGTGATGAAGCGCAACAGCGGTTTTGTCGCCTGGGCGGTGAGGTAACGGGCAATATCGTTCATGGGTTCGATGCGCGCATCCATTAGAAATAACCCTCCTGCTTCTTGCGCTCCATCGAGCCGATGCTATCGGAATCAATCAGCCGCCCCTGCCGCTCGGACGAACGCGCATTCAGGGTTTCGGCGACCACTTCCAGCAGGGTTTCGGCGGTACTCTCGAACGCGGCGCTGAGCGGATAGCAGCCGAGCGTGCGAAACCGCACCGATTTCATTTCCGGGACTTCGCCCGGCTCCAGCGGCATCCGGTCGTCGTCCACCATGATCAGCATGTCGCCGCGCCGCACGACGGGCCGTTTTTTCGCCAGATACAGCGGTACGATGGGGATGTTCTCAGTCATGATGTATTGCCAGATGTCCAGCTCAGTCCAGTTGGAGATCGGAAAAACCCGGATGCTTTCGCCGGGCCGGATGCGGGTGTTGTACAGATTCCACAATTCTGGCCGCTGATTTTTCGGGTCCCAGCGATGGCCGGCGGATCGGAACGAAAAGATGCGCTCCTTGGCCCGCGATTTTTCCTCATCGCGCCTTGCGCCGCCAAACACGACATCGAATTTGTGCTGGTCCAATGCCTGTTTCAGCGCCTGGGTTTTCATCACATCGGTGTGGTAGGCCGAGCCGTGAGTAAAGGGATTGACGCCCTGCGCCAGTCCTTCCTGATTGGTATGAACGATCAGGCGCATCCCCAATTCGGCGGCGGTGCGGTCGCGATGCGCGATCATCTCGCGGAATTTCCAGGTGGTATCGATGTGCAACAGGGGGAACGGCGGCGGCGCAGGATAGAACGCCTTGCGCGCCAAATGCAGCATCACCGACGAATCCTTTCCAATCGAGTACATCATCACCGGATTCGATGCGCCCGCGATGGCCTCGCGGAAAATCTCGATACTTTCTGCTTCAAGCACATTGGTCATGGGTTTTATTAACTTAGC
>DEHY01000091.1:0-5157 GCA_002352185.1 Competibacteraceae bacterium UBA2788 | reverse complement strand
AATAAAAATTGTTATGAGATTAGGCGAGCATAAAATAATGCAGATAACCGCAGAGATATATCATGGGGATAGCAAGGAGAAATTAAAGTTGCTTCCAAATGATTCTGTTGACCTGATAATGACATCACCGCCCTACGCAGATCAAAGAAAAAACACATACGGTGGGATTCATCCCGACGAATATGTGAAATGGTTTTTGCCTATTTCTGAACAGCTTTTACGTGTTCTCAACCCTGCGGGAACTTTTGTCTTAAATATCAAGGAAAAGGTCATTGAAGGCGAACGTAGCACCTATGTTATGGAACTCATTTTAGAAATGCGTAAACAAGGCTGGTTGTGGACGGAAGAGTTTATCTGGCATAAGAAAAACTGTTATCCCGGAAAATGGCCTAACCGTTTTCGTGACGCATGGGAAAGGCTTCTTCAATTTAATAAGAATCGAAAATTCAATATGTATCAAGAAGAAGTAATGGTTCCAATGGGTGAATGGGCAAATTCAAGACTGAAAAATCTTTCTGAGACCGATAAAATTCGAGACAACTCAAAAGTGGGAAGCAGGTTTGGTAAAAATATTTCAAATTGGATTAACAGGGATAAGGCTTATCCGACCAATGTGTTGCATTTGGCAACTGAATGCAATAACAGAAACCACAGTGCGGTTTTTCCTGAAGGATTGCCAGAATGGTTTATTAAATTGTTCACAAAAGAAAACGATACGATTCTTGATCCTTTCATGGGGTCAGGAACAACACTAATCGTTGCAAACCGTATGAGGAGAAATGCAATGGGCATTGACATTATTTCTGACTATTGCCAAATTGTCAGAAAGCAATTAAAGCCTATTGAATCAAATTTGCTTGAACAAAAGGTGGGATATGAAAGAACTGAACCTGAAAGAAGTATCACAATATGTTGAACAAAATATTGGGGTATTTCACCAAAAGCGTATTCAACGTCTTGATGGATTGAAATTATCAGAAGTCCTCAAGCGAAAAAACCCATATATTTTCAAAGCAAAATATGTGCTAACTTCTGAGCAAATAATCAACAAATTCACCAAAGAGTTTGCGAATAGCTTCTGTAAAGATAATGGGGAAATAGACTGGGACAAATTGGTGCGTTTTAACTCCGCAACAAGCACACAGCGCATAGCACGTAGAGCGAAAGTAAGACTCGCCTGGCTGAGTTGGTTGTCAAATCGGCATAAAGCCGCATTCACCATCCAAGGCGAATGCGGCTTTATGCCCTGTTTAGCCCAGCATGCTCCGCAGCATCCACGCCGTTTTCTCGTGAATCTGCATCCGCTGAGTCAGCAGGTCGGCGGTCGGTTCATCGCTGGCCTTCTCAACCGACGGGAAGATTGAGCGCGCCGTGCGAACCACCGCTTCCTGATCCTTGACCAGTTGCCGCAGCATTTCTTCAGCCGTCGGCACGCCGGTTTCCTCCTGAAGGCTGGTCAGCTTGGCAAACTGGGCATAACTGCCCGGCGCCGGCAACCCCAATGCCCGGATGCGCTCGGCGATCAAATCCACCGCCAGCGCCAGTTCAGTGTACTGGGCCTCGAACATCAGGTGCAGGGTGTTGAACATCGGCCCAGTGACGTTCCAGTGGAAGTTGTGGGTCTTGAGATACAGGGTATAGGTGTCGGCCAGCAACCGGGACAAGCCTTTGCCGATGTCCTGGCGCAATTCATCGCTGATGCCAATATCAATTTGCATACTCATGAACGTTCTCCCGCAGGTGTTGGTGGAATGAATGGATAAGATGCTTTCAAGGGTAGCGGCGAATTTTCAATAGTGCCAATTGATTATAGAAAATACATTCATAGCTCTCGGCTATTTCGATGCCGCTTCGGCGGCGAAGAATGGCGCCAGCAACCGGGCGCATGGTTCGGGATCTTCCAAATGCGGATGATGCCCACCGGGCAGAATATTCACGCTCAGATTAGCAATACGGGCGTAACGTTCCTGCATATAGGCCCGTTTCACCAGATAACCGTCCGCGCCGCAAATCAATAGCGCCGGCGCCACAATCCGATCCATGTAGGCCAGAATTTGCGGCTCGCTCAGATACAGCGGCGAAGCGAACCGCAAACGCGGATCGGTGCGCCAGCCATAGCCCGCGCCAACGGGTTGGACGCCCCGGCCAACCAGCGTCGCCGCCGCCCGCCATGACAAGTCGCTGGCCTCGCAACGCGCCTGAATCGCTGCGTCCATGCTTGAATAAACCGGCGGGCGCTTATCCGGCAATCCGTTCATCTGCTCGATAGTTTTACGCAGACAGGTCGGGCCATCGGCGGGATTGCTGGTCGGCGGCCCCAGACCTTCAATCATCGCCACCCGGGTGATCCGCTCCGGCAGAATGGCGGCGATAAAACTGGCGATGCCGCCGCCCAGGGAATGTCCGAGCAGGGCAAAGCATTCCCAGCCCAGCGCATCGGCGGCGGCGACTACATCGGGAATGAAATCCACAAAGTGGTAATGCATCCCCGGCGGGCGCGGTTCGGATTGCCCGTGTCCCGGCAAATCCAGGGCCACCAGCCGCATATCGGGCAACAGCGGCCCCAGCGCGTCGAAACTGGCGGCGTTATCCAGCCAGCCGTGCAGCGCCAGCACCGGAACACCCTCCGGCGGCCCCCAGGCCCGCGCAGCCAGTCGCAGATACGGTGTGCGCAGTTCCAGTTCTTCGACCATCGGCGGCGCGCCTCAAACGTCTGGCGGATAATCCCAGCCTGGATCGGTCGGAAACAGATTGGCGTATTTCACGCTGGTGCGCGGCTCCGCCATCATGTCGGCTACGGCATCGCGCCATTGGGCATAGTGAGCCGTTTCCTTATGCCGGGCGGCATCCTCAACCGCCCGGTAGACCTCGACCAGCACAAAGCGGGTGGGATCATCGGCCTGCTGGATCACGTCGAAACGGGCGATGCCCGGTTCCTGGACGCTGTGGCGCGCATTGTCCAGCGAAGCATTCTTAAAGGCTGCGACGCAATCGGGCTTGACATGGATAAAAACATGGACAATCAGCATCGTTTTGCCTCTTTTGACAGGGGAGCGCAAACATTCAGGGCGAACCCGCCGGTAGATAATCCAGCAGTAACCCGCAGAAGATCGCCAAACCGAATCCGTTGTTGTTGAGAAACGCCTTGAAGCATTCCTCCGGCTTGCGGTCGCGGATCAGGTATTGTTGATACAGCGCGCAGCACGCCGCCGGGAACAGGGCAAGGTAATAAATCCAGCCTCGACCGGTGAGCAGCCCGACCAGAATCAGCAGTCCCAGCAGCGTCAGTTGCAAATAGCCGACAATGCGCTTGTCCCATTCGCCAAACAGAATTGCGGTGGATTTCACGCCGATCTTGCGGTCGTCTTCCCGATCCACCATCGCGTACTGGGTATCGTAGATCACCGACCACAGCACATTGCCCAGGAACAGCAGCCAGGCGATTGGCGGCGCCGTATTGGTCACGGCGGCGTAAGCCATTGGAATCGCCCAGCCGAACGCCGTTCCCAGATTGATCTGTGGCAGGGCATGAATCCGCTTCATGAATGGATAGCTGATCGCCAGCGCCAAACCCACGAAGGATAGTTGCACGGTCAGGGCGTTCTGGGTCAACACCAGAGCGAACGCCAGCAGACAAAGTGCGGCGGTAAGCCCCACCGCCTCACGCACGCTGACGCGGCCAGCGGCCAGTGGCCGGTCGCGGGTGCGGGTAACCTGCGGATCAAAATGGCGGTCGGCGATATCGTTAATGACGCAGCCCGCCGAGCGCATCAGCACCACGCCCAATGCGAAAACCAGCACCACACCACGCGGCGGCTGACCGTTCCCCGCCAGCCATAGCGCCCACAGAGTCGGCCACAACAACAGATAAATCCCAATCGGGCGGTGCAGACGCATCAATTGAGCATATTCGCGCAAGCGATCTTCAAAACGTTCGATAGTCATGGTGAAAATCAATCCGGTCGATAACAGACAGGCGCCACCGGCAAAGCGGGCAGGAAAATTTCGCAGACCAGCAGCGGGCGATCCGCAATCCAGAACACCGAGCGGCGGCCCCAGATGGCGTCGGGCGGCTCGGCGAGGCCGGCGAACGCTCGCTGGTGCAGGCGCTGGCCGGAGATGATGCGGGCAATTGCAACCGGGCCGCGCCGGATGCCGGGATCAGCAAACAATACTTCACCCAGGGGTCGGGTTCCCAACTGGGTCAGGCGGCGACCTCGTCCGTTCAGGGTCCGCGCCGGGATCAGAGTCCGGGCAAAGACCCAGGGCTGGTCATTGCACAGTAATTGCACCTCGCGGGTCCACGCCCAAGCCTCCAGGCGCAGTCCCAGAACACGGGCTTCGTCGAAGCTGGGGCGATTCCAGCCCTGCCAGAGTACCCGCACCCGAAATTGGCCCGGACAGACTTGACGCAGCCGCCGGGTCAGCGACCCGCTGTCCAGCAGCCAGTCAACCAAACCTGCGGGCGCGTCGCGCCGGAACAGGCGCGGGTGGGAACGCCAACGCAATGGAGCATTGCGCGAGGGAGCAAGATGGGTGTGCAAGGTGATTTTTTCGTGAGATTCGGAGGCTCAAAATAACGGGTAATTATGGCACGGTTACTGTCTATTCCGCGAATGGCGCCCCTGTGGGCGCCGCGCCATGCCCGCCGGTGGCAGCGCTGAATCCTGATATATCGAGCGCTCCTAATTTGAGTTATGGAGTTTGTCGTAGCACGGGCAGGATGCCTGTGCCACATCCGCAACCGGCTTAGGATTGNNGATTGCTATAGTAACGTCCCTGTCGCCAGCGGGCCTGGAAAATGCCGCTTTGATGATGCAGCCCGGAATGAATCAACGATGCATGACGCTCAAAACACTCTCGTCTTTTCCCTGTTTCTGATCTTTAGCGGCGCGGCGGTATTCGCCACACTGGCGCTGTACACCCGCCAGGCGCTGCCGATTGCCTATATCGCACTGGGTATTTTCATCGGCCCCTACGGCTTCAAGTGGATTGATAACGCCTCGGCTATTGAGCAGATGGCCCAGATCGGCATCATGTTCCTGCTCTTTTTGCTGGGACTGGATCTATCGCCGCAGCGACTGTTGCAGATGCTGCGCAAAGCTGCCCTGATCACGCTCGGCACTTCGCTGGTGTTCGCCGCGCTGGGAGGGGGGG
>DEHY01000070.1:13430-22902 GCA_002352185.1 Competibacteraceae bacterium UBA2788 | reverse complement strand
GTCTTCTTCATCCTGACCGTGGCGGCGGCTGAGTCGGCCATCGGTCTGGCTATTCTGGTGGTGCTGTTCCGCAACCGTCACACCATCAACGTCGCTGACCTCGACATGCTGAAAGGCTAGCCGCATGCAAAACGTCTACCTCGGGATTGTGCTTGCTCCGTTGATCGGCGCTATTATCGCCGGTCTGTTCGGCCGCAAGATCGGTCGGGCCGGCGCCCACTGGATTACCATCATTGGTGTGGCGGCTGCTTTCCTGCTTTCACTGATTGTACTCCGGCATCATGTGCTGAACGGTGCTGAACCTTATAACGGTTCGGTTTACACTTGGATGATGATTGAGGGGATTCGCCTGGAAGTTGGCTTCCTGGTGGATAATCTGACTGCGATCATGATATCCACAGTGACTTTCGTGTCGCTCATGGTCCATATCTACACCATCGGCTATATGCATGACGACGACGGTTACCAGCGTTTCTTCAGCTATATCGCGCTGTTTACCTTTTCTATGCTGATGCTGGTGATGGCCAATAACTTCCTGCAATTATTTTTCGGTTGGGAAGCCGTGGGCTTGGTGTCTTATCTGCTGATCGGTTTCTGGTACAAGCGCGAGAGCGCCATCTTCGCCAATATGAAAGCATTCCTGGTCAACCGAGTGGGTGACTTTGGTTTTCTGCTCGGTATTGCCGCAGTGCTCATGGCTTTCAATAGCCTTGATTACGCCGATGTGTTTGCTGCCGCGCCGCTGATGGCGAATATGACGGTGCAAATTATTCCTGGCGCCGACTGGTCGCTAATGACGGTGACCTGCATTCTGTTGTTCATCGGCGCAATGGGTAAATCGGCCCAGGTGCCATTGCATGTGTGGTTGCCCGATTCAATGGAAGGCCCGACCCCGATTTCAGCCCTGATTCATGCTGCGACAATGGTGACTGCNNTGTTCATGGGGTTTCTGGGTATCGTCCAGAATGACATCAAGCGGGTGGTCGCCTATTCCACCTTGTCGCAGCTTGGCTATATGACGGTAGCGCTCGGCGTGTCCGCCTATTCAGCGGCTATTTTTCACCTGATGACCCATGCCTTTTTCAAGGCATTGCTGTTTTTGGGTGCTGGATCGGTGATCATCGCCATGCACCATGAGCAGGATATCCGCAAGATGGGAGGCTTGTGGAAGTATATGCCGATTACTTGGGTTACTTTCCTGCTTGGCACCTTGGCGTTGATTGGCACCCCGGGTTTCGCGGGGTTCTACTCGAAGGACAGTATTATTGAAGCAGTTCATGCGTCACAGATTCCTGGTGCGGGGTTCGCCTATTTCGCGGTAATGCTGGGCGTGTTCGTCACTTCGCTGTACTCCTTCCGACTGTATTTTCTGGTGTTCCACGGTAAAGAGCGAATGGATCATCACACCCAGGAGCATTTGCACGAAACGCCTGCCGTGGTGACCGTCCCGCTGATTCTGCTGGCTATTCCCTCTGTTGTTATCGGAGCCATGACCATCGAACCTCTGTTATTCGGCGAGGTATTCAAAGGGGTCATCATGGTCGCACCCGAACACAATGTGCTGGAGCGTCTCGCCGAACACTTTCACGGAGCCATGAATTTTGCGCTGCATGGTTTGACGGGTTTGCCGTTTATCCTGGTTCTGGCCGGTTTTGGTACAGCCTGGTACCTGTATATGGCGCGACCCGAAGTGCCTGAACGGATTCGTCAGCTTGCCGCGCCGGTGTATGACATCCTCGATAATAAGTACTATTTTGACTGGTTTTATCAGCGATTCTTTGCTAAGGGTAGTTGCGAGACCGGCACAGCGCTGTGGAAGTATGTTGATGCCGGATTGATTGATGGCCTGCTGGTCAATGGAACGGCGCGATTGGTCGGTTGTGTAGCGGCTGTGACCCGGCATCTGCAATCGGGCTATTTGTATCACTACGCGTTTGCAATGATCATCGGTTTGTTGATCCTGCTGACGTGGTTTGTCACCCGCTAACCTGGAAGAATAAAATCCATGCTGCCGGAACTGCCTTTGCTGAGCTTTGTCATCTGGTTCCCGATTCTCGGTGGTGTCGCCGTGCTATTCGTGGGTGATGACAACCCCGGACGCGCCAGGACGCTGGCCCTGACCGTGGCAATCCTGAGTTTCCTGATCAGCCTCCCGTTGTATACCTTGTTCGATCCCGCGACGGCTGCGATGCAGTTCCAGGAGTTTGCACCCTGGATTCCGGCGTTCACTGTCAATTACCACCTGGGGGTGGACGGCTTCTCGATGCCGCTGATTCTGCTCACCGCGTTTATGACTGTGCTGGTGATCATTGCGGGTTGGGAAGTGGTGCAGTATCGGGTTGCCCAGTACATGGCTGCCTTTCTGATTATGGAAGGATTGATGATTGGAGTGTTCGCCGCGCTGGATGCCCTCCTGTTCTACGTGTTTTTCGAAGCGATGCTAATCCCGATGTTCCTGATTATCGGGATCTGGGGTGGCCCACGGCGGGTGTACGCCACGATCAAGTTCTTCCTGTACACCTTCATCGGTTCGGTGTTCATGCTGATTGCGCTGATTTACATGTACAACCAGGCCAACAGCTTCGAGATTCTGGATTTCCACAAGCTGCCGCTCAGCATGACCGAGCAGGTATGGATTTTCTTTGCCTTCGTGTTGGGGTTCTCAGTTAAGGTGCCGATGTGGCCGGTGCATACTTGGTTGCCGGACGCCCATGTTGAAGCGCCTACGGGGGGGTCAGTAATCCTGGCCGCCATTACCCTCAAGATCGGCGGTTACGGTTTTCTGCGCTTCGCCTTGCCGATTACCCCGGATGCGGCCAATCTGCTGGACTGGCTGATTATTGCCCTGTCGCTGATTGCGGTGGTCTATATCGGCCTAGTGGCGCTGATCCAGCAGGATATGAAGAAATTGATCGCTTATTCCTCGATTGCACACATGGGTTTCGTGACTTTGGGCTTCTTCATCGTGTTTGGTCTATACCGCAACACGGGTAGCCTGAGTGGAGCGGCTATGGGTATTGAGGGCGGCATGGTGCAGATGGTGTCGCACGGCTTCATTTCCGGTGCGTTGTTCCTCTGTGTGGGCGTACTGTACGACCGGCTCCATTCTCGCCAGATCAAGGATTACGGTGGGGTAGTCAACACCATGCCGGTATTCGCCGCCTTTATGGTGCTGTTTGCCATGGCTAATTCCGGCTTGCCGGGCACCTCCGGGTTCGTCGGCGAATTTCTGGTTATTCTCAGCAGCTTCAAGGCGAATTTCTGGATCGCCTTCCTGGCAGCTACGACCCTGATCCTGGGCGCGGCCTATACCCTGTGGCTGGTCAAGCGGGTCATTTTCGGCGAGATCGGCAACAGTCATGTCGCTGAGCTGAAGGATGCCAACACCCGAGAGATCGTCATGCTAAGTCTGCTGGCGGCAGCGGTGCTGTTGCTGGGCCTCTGGCCTGATCCGCTCACTTCAGTGATGCACGCTACGGTGGATAATCTGCTGCAACATGTCACTGTGACCAAACTGTGAAAGCGCCTGTGGTAGAGAAAACAAGGGAAAATCCATGAATTTTGTCGCCCCTGACTTCATGCCGGTATTGCCGGAGCTGTTTATGTTGACCATGGCTTGTCTGGTGCTGGTCATCGACGTGTTCCTGGAACAGCGGCAGCGACACATTACTTACGGACTGGCGCAACTGACTCTGTTGGGCGCGGCGCTGTTGACGCTGGCAACCTATGCCCATGCGCCAGTGACGACCATGTTCGGCCATTACATCAAGGATGCAATGGGCGATCTGCTCAAGCTGTTTATCTATCTGGCATCCGCTGCCGTGTTCCTGTACTCACGCGATTACTTGCAGCGGCGCGATTTGTTCAAGGGCGAATACTACGTGCTGGGTTTGTTTGGCGTGCTGGGCATGATGATCATGGTGTCGGCGCACAGCCTGCTTAGCGTGTATCTGGGGCTGGAGCTGCTATCGCTGTCGCTGTACGCGCTGGTGGCGCTGGACCGCGATTCGCCGGTGGCGTCCGAGGCTGCGATGAAGTACTTCGTGCTGGGATCGCTGGCGTCTGGAATGCTGCTGTACGGGATTTCGATGATCTATGGCGCGACCGGCAGCGTGGATCTTCAGGTGGTGTCCGATGCAGTCGCAAAACAGGGCGCGAATAATCTGGTGCTGGTGTTCGGGCTGGTGTTTCTGGTGGTCGGGCTGTCGTTCAAGCTGGGCGCGGTGCCGTTCCACATGTGGCTGCCGGATGTCTACCAAGGCGCGCCGACTTCGGTCACGCTGTACATCGGGTCAGCGCCCAAGCTGGCGGCTTTCGCTCTGATGATGCGGGTTCTGGTGGATGGGCTGGGCACGCTGCAAGGCGACTGGCAACAGATGCTGATTATTCTGTCGGCGCTGTCCATCGCGCTGGGCAATCTGGTGGCTATTGTCCAGACCAACATCAAGCGGATGTTGGCCTATTCGACTATTTCCCATGTCGGCTTTTTATTGCTCGGCATTTTGGCCGGATCCCCCGAAGGCTATGCGGCGGCGATGTTCTACGCCATTGTCTATGTGTTGATGGCGGTTGGCGCTTTCGGCGTGGTGATCATGCTGGGCCGGGCGGGCTTCGAGGCCGAGAATATTGACGATTTCAAGGGGTTGAACGACCGTAGTCCGTGGCTGGCCTTTCTGATGCTGGTGATCATGATGTCCATGGCCGGCGTTCCGTTCCTGGCGGGCTTTTACGCCAAGTGGATGGTATTGCAGGCGGTGGTGAATATCGGCCTGGTCTGGCTGGCGCTGTTCGGCGTGGTGTTCTCGGTGGTTGGCGCGTTCTACTATCTGCGGGTGGTCAAGTGCCTCTATTTCGACAAGCCTGAGCAGAGCGAGCCAATTCAGATCAGTCTGGATACCGAGATCGCGATTAGCGCTAATGGCTTGCTGCTGGTCGCGCTGGGACTGTACCCGACTGCGCTGATGACCTGGTGCGCCACAGCGCTGTTGAATTGATCGCTGCGTGATGCCGCAGGGGCTTGCCATCGGGTTTTGGCTGGGGTTGGCGGTGGTGGCCGCCAACCTGCCTTGGTTGAGCGAGCGATGGCTGTTGGTCATCGCGCACCGGGACGGCCAGCCCAAGCCGTTCTGGCTGCGGCTGGTCGAATGGGCGTTGCTCTACGCCTTGGTTCTAGGCTTGGGATTGGGTCTTGAATACAAGGCGACTGGCACGGTTCATATCCAGGACTGGGAATTTTACACCGTGACCCTGTGCCTGTTTGCGGTTGGCGCCCTGCCCGGATTTATCTACTGCTATCAACTGCGGCGCCTGCTGGAGCAGTCCGGTCGGTAAGTGGATTGTGCTGAAGTTTAGTGTTCGCTAGGTTTAACCCATTGAAAACCCCTTTCAATCTCTCTTCGAGAGGGTGAAGGGGGAGTTGCAGGCTTCTTAATCCCTTTCACGCCAGCGCATTTCCAGTTTCGCTAACCGCGCATCCAACCCCTGACAAGCCTGCTCGACCTCGGCATGGCTACGCAGCTTTCGCCCGGTCGCTGGATCGTGGAACCGCAACTTCCCATCCGCTACTTGCACATCCAGACCCAATACCGCGCTGTGCATCAATAATACTGACCGCCAGCACCTCGCACAGGTCGAGCAACGGATAGTGGCGGTGCTGTGCGTGGATCCAGGCGTACTTCACAGTGGAGTTGCTGAACCCGCCGGTCAGGAAACCATCCAGGAGCGCTATATATCCGCACCGGCTCCGTGCTGTTGGTGAGTCGCAGTAGACAAGCGCCGGAATCCTTGTCCCGGAATCAGTCATCCCGGTAAAGTACCGGTAAAGATTCTCCTTTCCGACCGCCTTTTTATTTGCCATAACCCGCGCCATGTTGCCTTTCATTCCCCTGATGCTGTTGCTGAGCGCAGTGTTGCCGCCATTGGCTGAGCGCCACGGTGGTCGCAACGCCTGCGCGTGGGCCACGGCGGCGGTGACGGCGCTGGCGCTGGCGGCGCTGCTGAGTCTGGCGCCCGCTGTTTTCAGCGGCGCGGTCCAGCAAGCCGGTTGGGAATGGCTGCCGGAACTGGGTCTGAACCTGAATTTTCGCCTGGACGGGCTGGGTCTGCTGTTCGGGTTATTGATCACAGGGATCGGGCTGCTGGTGATTCTGTACGCCTGCTACTACCTGTCCGAGCGCGACGATCCGGGGCGCTTCTACTCGTTCCTGCTGCTGTTCATGGGGGCGATGCTCGGCATCGTCCTGGCCGACAATCTGCTGCTCCTGCTCATGTTCTGGGAGTTGACCAGCCTCGGTTCCTTCCTACTGATTGGGTACTGGCATCCGCGCACCGATGCCCGGCGCGGGGCGAGGCTGGCATTGACCGTCACCGCCGGCGGCGGGTTGGCGTTGCTGGGCGGGTTCCTGCTGTTGGGCCACATCGTCGGCAGCTTCGAGTTGTCGGTAGTGCTGGCGGCGGGCGATACGGTCAAGCAGCATCCTGACTATCTCGCAATTCTGCTGCTGATAGTGCTGGGGGTATTCACCAAATCGGCGCAATTTCCCCTGCATTTCTGGCTGCCGCAGGCCATGGCCGCGCCCACGCCGGTCAGCGCCTATCTGCACTCGGCCACCATGGTCAAGGCGGGCGTATTTCTGCTGGCCCGGCTGTTTCCGGTGCTGGCCGATACCGATCCATGGTTTTTCCTGGTGGGGGGCGTCGGTCTGCTGACCCTGCTGTTCGCCGCCTATGCCGCTTTGTTTCAGCACGACATCAAGGGCCTGCTGGCGTATTCGACCGTCAGCCATCTTGGCCTGATTACCCTGCTGTTTGGCCTGGGAACGCCGCTGACAGCGGTAGCCGGGGTGTTTCACATTATCAACCACGCCGTTTTCAAGGCTTCGCTGTTCATGGCGGCAGGGATCATCGAACACGAAACCGGCTGCCGGGATATGCGCCAATTGAACGGGCTGTTCAAATACATGCCGCAGACCGCAATGCTGGCGATCATTGCGGCGGCGGCGATGGCCGGCGTACCGTTGCTGAATGGGTTCCTGAGCAAGGAAATGTTTTTTGCCCAGACCATCCATCTGGCGGCGCTGGGCGAAGCCAATATATTGCTGCCGGTATTGGCGACCGTGGCGGGGGTGTTTTCGGTGGCGTACTCAGCCCGGTTCATTCATGACGTATTTTTTAATGGCGATCCGATCAACCTGCCGCGAATGCCGCACGAACCACCGCGCTATCTGCGGGTGCCGGTGGAAATTCTGGTGGCGGTCTGTCTGCTGGTGGGCATCGCGCCTGCGTACACGGTCGGGCCGATTCTGGCAGTCGCCGCCGCCAGCGTGGTTGGAGGGCCGCTGCCGCCCTATAGCCTCGCTCTCTGGCACGGTTTCAATCTGCCGCTGTTGATGAGCGCGCTGGCGCTGGCTGGCGGCGCTTGCATGTATTGGCAACGGCACTGGCTGTTCCGGCTGCGCGACCGCTATCCACTGCCGGTTGGCAAGATCCTGTTCGGGCGCAGTTTGCGTGCGCTGATCGCTACTACCCGCCAGATGACCGGCGGGCTGGAAAACGGCGCGTTGCAACGCTATCTGACCTGGCTGCTGGGAACTGCGATACTGGCTGGGGCACTGGGTCTGGCGAGCGGTGGAAAACTGACTGGCGATGCGCCGTTGCAGCCGCTGGATTTGATGAACCTGCTGCCGGCGCTGTTGCTGGCGGCGGCGGCGCTGCTGACCGTGTTCTGGCAACGGCAGCGACTCACCGCGCTGATCATGCTGGGTGTCGCAGGACTGGTCGTAGTGTTGGCGTTCGTGCGTTTCTCCGCCCCGGATTTGGCCCTGACCCAACTGACCGTCGAGGTTGTGACGACCGTATTGTTGTTGCTGGCGCTGCGGTTTCTGCCGCCGGAAGCGATGCCGGAATCCTCGATGAGTCGCCATTTCCGCGACGCCGTGCTGGCGATCAGTGCGGGCTTGGGGGTGGCGGCCCTGGCTTGGGGCGTATTGACCCGAGCGCCGCACACTGCGCTGGCGGATTACTTCTTGGCGACCAGCCTGCCGGGCGGCGGTGGCGCCAACGTGGTCAACGTGATCCTGGTGGATTTTCGCGGCTTCGATACGCTGGGAGAAGCCACCGTCCTCGCCATCGCCGCTTTGGGCATTGTGGCGCTGTTGGCGGGCGGATTGCCGCCGCCGGTCACGTCGGCAGTGGCAGCGGGAGATGCGGATCGTTATCCATTGCTGCTGCGCATCGGCGCTCGCCCGATGCTGGCCGCGACCCTGCTTCTGGCCGCCTACATTTTCCTGCGTGGGCATAATCTGCCCGGCGGCGGCTTTATTGCCGGCCTGGTCACGGCGCTGGGGCTGGTGACGCAATATCTGGCCGGCGATTTTCGCTGGACGACGGGGCGGTTGGGTTTCAGTTACCAGCGGCTGATTGCGGCAGGTCTGTTGCTGATCGCGTTGACCGGTATGGTTAGTGTGGTATTCGGCTGGCCGTTCCTGACTTCGGCCTTTGCCCATCTCCATTTCCCGCTGATTGGCGAGTTTGAAATCGCCAGCGCCATGGCGTTTGATCTCGGCGTTTACCTGATCGTGGTCGGAGTGGTCCTGCTGATCTTGTTGGAACTGGGGCGACCTGAAGCCGGGGAGGGCGAATGGAACTCCTGATGGCTGGCGTGATTGGGCTGTTGACGGCTTGTGGAGTCTATCTGTTGCTGCGGGCGCGCAGCTTCACGGTCGTTTTGGGGCTGGCGCTGCTGTCCTATGCCGTAAATCTTTTTCTGCTGGCCATGGGTCGGCTGACGATGCACCAGCCACCGATTCTGGGGCCGGGGCGCCTGGATTACAGCGATCCGGTGCCGCAGGCGCTGGTGCTGACCGCCATTGTCATCGGTTTCGGTATGACGGCCTTCTTGACCGTATTGGCCTTGCGCGCCCGAAAAGATGTGGGCGATGATCATGTAGATGGCGGCAGCGCCAATCCCTGAAACGCTTTTGCCGCACTGCAACATCAGCCGTGCTACGATAGCGCTACTTTAGCTTCAGTACGGGGCGTGTATGTCGAAACAGCATCCCATCATCGCCATTACCGGCTCATCCGGCGCCGGGACTTCAACGGTTCGGGTGGCGATGGAACATATTTTTCGGCGGGACGGCTTCGAAGCCGCCATCGTCGAGGGCGACAGTTTCCATCGTTATGATCGGTTGGAAATGCAACAGCAGGTTGAGCGCGCCCAGCAGGAGGGTCGCAATCTCAGCCATTTTGGCCCCGAAGGCAATCTGTTTGACCGGCTGGAAGCGCTATTCATGGAATACGGCGAACGCGGCGCGGGGTTGCGGCGCAGCTATTTGCACGACCATGAAGAAGCGGAACGCTACGGCCAGAAACCCGGCGCCTTCACTCCCTGGGAGCCGGTGCCGCCCAATACCGATCTCCTCTTTTACGAAGGGTTGCATGGCGGGGTGGTCACTGAGCAGGTCAATGTTGC
>DEHY01000070.1:0-13321 GCA_002352185.1 Competibacteraceae bacterium UBA2788 | reverse complement strand
GAAGATTCAGCCGGATTTTCGCTACCTGATCAGCATGATCCACGACTCGTTCATGTCACGGCGCAACACTATCGTGGTGCCGGGGGGGAAGATGGGGCTGGCCATGGAAATCATCCTGCAACCGCTGATCGAGCAACTGGTGCGCCGGGAATTCTGAATTCCGGGGTGTTTCAGACTCNNTCCCGTTACGGCGCGGCGGCGTGGCGGCACGGTGATGACGGCAATGCCCGCCAGGGTCATGACGCCACCCAGGATCAATTTCCAGGTCAGGACATCGCCCCATAGCAATACGCCGAAAGTCACCGCCAGCACCGGCGCCAGCAGCAGCAACGGGGTGATCAGGCTGACCGGATAACGGGTCAGCAGGTGGTAGACGATGCCGTGACCCACCAGCGAGGCTCCGATAGCCGAGTAGAAGGGCATTGCGAAATTCAGCCAGCTTGCCGAGTGCAGCGCCGTCATTTGTCCCCGTTCCAGCAGCAGCGACAGGAGCAGCAGACAAGGCGTAGCCACCGCGCCGATCCAGGCCTGCAACGTAAACACGCTCACACCCACCAAACGGCGCATCAGAATGGTGGCGACCGCCATCATCAGCGCCGCGCCGGCGATCCACGCCAGGGCGTCGAGATGAGCAAATACTGTCGGATCGAAGCCGATCACCAGCACTCCGGCAAAGGCGGCGGCGATACCGGTGATCCGTCGGCGATCCAGGCGCTCACCCAGCCAAACCACCGCCAGCAGCGCTGAGAAGGGTACGTACAACTGACTGGCGATAGCGACGGAGGCAATGTCGCCACTGGCTTTCAGCCCGACGAAGATCATGCCGAAGTGCAGGACGCCCAGCAGGAAGCTGATTTCCAGCACCTGGCGCATTTTTCCCGGCAGCCAGCGCAGCCAGGGCAGCAGCACGAGCAGCAGGATCGCGAAGCGCAGCGTCGTAAACAGCAGCGGGGGAAAGTGTTCAACGCCGGCCTTGCCCGCCAGAAAATTCAGCGACCAGGCGGCATTGGCCAGCAGAACCAGCGCCAGATCGCCGGGTTTCATGCCGCCGAGCGGAATCAGGCCTCCTCCCGTTGCCACCAGACATGCAGGGCGCGCAGGAAACGGGTGTCCAGCGCCGCCTCGTCCTCGGCGGGCAGCGCCCCGGTCAGACACCACTGGTCACGCAAGGCGCGGGGATCATGGACTGTGTCAGCCTTGGCGCCGCCGCCGGTCAACGATGCCGATAAACGGGCGACCTGATACTCCATCCGCAACTGGGCGCAATCCGGCGGTGATTCCACTCCGGCGATGATTTCCATGGAGACGCAATGAATGCGCTTGCGTTCCAGATTCTGTTCCAGGCGAGCGCGCAGTTCTCGCGCTGGATTAGCATTATCGGTAGCGCTCAGAGCCTGAACGACGGTATCGAAGCGTTGCTGGATCGGTTCCAGTTGCGCCGCTGGCAACGCTGGCAACGCTGACCAGATTTCCCGGATCTCCGCGATCAGCGCGGTGGTGGCGTCGGCGGTTGGCGTTGCGGCGAGCAACGCTTCCAACCGGGCGCATAACCGGGCGCGCTGGTGCAGATTCTGAAAGGCGTCCCGGGCCCGAGTTCGGCGCAGAGTTTGTTCCTGCTGACCGATCTGGTGGATGGCGGCTTCAAAGCGCTGGTCGAGACTGCGCTGGTCGGGTTTGGGCGCCGGTCCAATCGCCTCCCACTCCTGCTGGACGATTTGCAACCGGGCATGTACCTGAGCCCGTTGTTCGGGATCGGTGGTCGCAGCCAACGCCTCAATTTCCGCGCATAGCTCCCGCTTGCGTTGGAGGTGACCTTGCCGCTCGGTGTCAAGCGCCTGCTGCTCCGCGTGGCGGCGGGCGAACACGGCGTCACAGGCGGCGCGAAATTCCTTCCACAACCCCTGTTCCTGCCGGGGGGAAGCCTGCACGGTGGGATGCCATTGCGCTTGCGCTTTCTTGGCGATTTCGATGGCGGCGCGCAGATCGGGGCTGTCTACCAGCGCCTGAACCTGCTGGATGAGTTGCTGGCGTCGTTGCAGTTCGTGGTCACGTTCGGCGCCAAGGCGTTCATCCAGCCGTTGCAGAACCTGCTGGAAGCGGCGGTCCAGAGTCTTGCGGTCGGTGCGGTTGACCGGCCCGCTCTTATACCATTGCTCCTGCGCGCGGCGGCGCAGCCGGTCGGCTTCGCGCCAGTCCACCCGTTCCCAGTCGGTGGCGGTTTCAAACTGCTCCAACTGATCACAAATCGCCTGTTTCTTTTCCAGGTTCTGCCGGCGCTCGCGGTTCTGCGCCTCGAAAAAGGCCTGACAGGGAGCGTAGGCCCGTTCGCAGGCGTGGTTGAAGCGCTTCCACAATGCCTTGGGTGCGGCGCCTTCGTGGTGGTCCAAATCCTTCCAGGCGTCACGGGCCTGCTGGATGCGCTGGGCAATCTCAGTGGGTTCGGCTTCCAGACCGATCAGGGCTTCAGCGGTGGCGCAAAGCTGTTCGCGGGCCTGATGAGCGCCCCAGCGTCGCCAGTCGCGCAGTTCGCCGAGGCGGCCCGCACAGGCTTGCAGGCGCTCCTCAATCGCCGCCATTTGCACCCGACTCAGGCCGATGTTGTGCTTGAGCCGGTGGCGAGCCTGTTCCTGAAACTCGGTGGCGTGTTGCAATTCACCTTCCTCAGCGGCGACCTCAAGCTGGCGGACCAAATCCTGAAGCTCCCGCCATTCCTGATCCCGCTGCTGGATTTGTCGTTGCAGACGGGCGCGCAGCCTGTCCAGAAGGCCGTCGAAGCTGCTCTGGAGTTCGTGGGCCAGCGCTTCGGATTCGGGACGCTCCAGACCCTCCCAGCGTTGCCGCAGTTGTTTGAGTTCGGCGTCGTGAACTTCGCTGGGCTGCTGGAGCAAGGTTTCAGCCTGTTGCAACAGCGTGCGCAGCCGTTCGGCGCGGGCGTGATTGCGTTGCAGAGTGCGTTCCTGTTCGCGGATGTCGTGTACCCATTGCTGGAACCGCTCTTCCAGCCGCCGAATCTCGGCATCTTGAGCGGGGCCAAACTGTGCCCAGGCCGCCGGCGCTTCGTGGGTGGCGTACTGGATTGCCGCGTTAAGTTCGGCGCTGGGTTCGGTCTCGTGGCGCAGTCGTTCCAGCAAGGTTTCCAGCGAAGCAACCAGTTCCAGCCGTTGGTTCCGGCGTCCGGCGCTGGTCTGGCGATCAGCCAGAAAGCCGGCACGCGCCTGGGTGTAGCGTTCGCGCAGTTCGGGTGATGCTGCGGCTTCCTGATCGCGCCATTCCTGCTCCAGTTTGGGAAACCGGGCCGCGTTGATCCCGCTTTCGCCGTCCCAGCGCAGATTCTCCATTTCAGCGCACAGCCGTTCTCGGTGTGCGGCGCCCGCTTGTTCAGCGTTCAAAGCGTCCAGCCGTTCTCGCGCCCGCCGATACAGGCGTTTATCACGGTTACGGCTCTGGCGGGCGATCTGGTCCAGCAGTTCCGGATCGTGAACCCGCTCCAGCGCGGCCAGCCGCACTTCCGGGTGAGCATCGCGTTGTGCGATCTCAGCCAGGGCGGGTTCTGCGTCAACCCGTTCCAGTGCGGCCAGCCGCACTTCCGGCTCAACGGCATGGCGCAACAGGTAGTTCACCAGATCAGCGTCGAGGTCATGCCGCAGCCGCTCCAGTCGTTTAGCCAGCCCCGGACCCGCAGCTTGTCCGGCCAGCAGGGCGCGATAACGCGCCGTGGCGGCGGTTTGAACGCTGGCGTCGGCGTCCTCGCGGGCGAGGCGTTGCAGCAGATCGAGATCGCCAAGGCGTTCCAGCGCGGCGCGGCGAACGGACGGATCGGGATCCTGCCGGGCGAGTTCGCTCAGCGTCGGGTCGGTATGCTCCAATCCCTGTAGGGCCTGCTGGCGAGTTGCGGGGTCGGCGTGTTGCCACTTGGGCTTGAGGAAGCGGCTCAGGATCATGGGACGAATCAGTAGGGTTCTGGATAGGGGGTCGGCCCCGCCAGCCGTAGCGGGTCGGGTCGGCGGATCGGCAATGCTGTTTATTGCTGATTACTTTATCACAGCGGCGGTCTGATGGACGGACGCAACGCGCCAGTGCATAAAGCAGCAGGGGATGCGAGAGGTTGGGGTGTTTGCACTAATTTTGGCGGCTAAAGTAAATACAGTCATCAACTGGAACCCCGGCGACAGCCGAAAGGAGTGCGACATGAGCAACGATACCGAAGAGCAGGCGCCTGAATCCATGGTCAATCAGCTTAAGGCTGCTGTGGACAAGGCCCAGGAAGAAGCGGGCAAGGTGGTGGGTTCGCTGGTCAAGGAGGGCGGGAAGCTGCGCGATCAAACCCTGAAATTAGCCGAAGAGACAGTGGACGAGGTGAAAGAACGAGTGGATGAGGTTCGCGGCAAGGTCGAGGAGGTTAAAGCCAAGGCGGCAGACACGATGGATAATCTGGAGCAATTGTTCGAGGAGCGGGTGGCGCGGGCCTTGAAGCGGCTGGGCGTGCCCACGCGCGATGATGTGCAGGGCATCGCCAGGCGGCTGGAAGAGATGAATGGGCTGCTCAGGACGCTGGCCGCCGACCGGAGCGCCGCCGATGCGGCGGTTGCGCCAGACGAGAACGATGATCTGAAACTGATCAGCGGGATCGGCCCGGTGTTGGAAGGCAAGCTGATCGGCGCCGGCATTTGCAGTTACCGGCAAATCGCAGCGCTGACTGACGCCGATATCGAACAGATCGAGTCAGAGGTGATTCATTCCAGCGGGCGCGTTCGCCGCGATGACTGGATCGGGCAAGCCAGAATACTCTACCTCAAGAAGCACGGCGATCCTATCTGAAAGCGAGTGCGGTTGAGCTTGAAATAGAGAGCGGGGCCACCACGAGCGGTAAGGCTGGGTGGCCCCGCTTTTTGAGCCAGCTCAGGCGTTGAGGTCGGGAATCAGCTTGTTTTCCAGATGAGCGATCATGTCTTTGAGCATGAGCTTGCGCTTTTTCAAGCGCTTGAGCTGAAGCTCGTCCACCAGGGGGTCTTCGGACAAGCGGGCAATCACTTGATCCAGATCTCGATGCTCGACCCGCAGTTCGCCGAGCTGACGCTTGTAATTTTCGATTTCAGTCATCTCCATGGCCGGGTTCTCGGGCGGATGGATACAAGCCTGCACGGTACGGCCAGCAGGTACCGGGCAGGAACCCGACGCACGGTATAAAACCGTGGTCATCGCCGGGGAGTCTAGCCCCCTGCCCGGCGTCCGGCAAGCCGCGCCCTTGGCGCAACCAGGCCAATTTCGGGTAAAGTCTCCCGCCGTGCGAGCGAGGCGCTCAAGGTGATGACGATGACGGCAGCGATCCGGAAACAGCAGATCAATTTCAACAAGCTCCAGAAGCGGCTCCGGCGGAACGTAGGCCGCGCCATTCAGGAATTCAACCTGATCGAGGACGGCGACCGGGTGATGGTTTGCCTGTCCGGCGGCAAGGACTCCTTCGCGTTGCTTGATATCCTGCGCAACTTGCAGGCGCGGGCGCCGGTGGCGTTCGAACTGGTGGCGGTCAATCTGGATCAGAAGCAGCCCGGTTTTCCCGAACAGGTGCTGCCGGATTATCTGCGGAGCATCGGTGTCCCGTTTCATATCATTGAGCAGGATACCTATAGCGTGGTCAGGCGGATTATCCCTGAAGGTAAAACCACCTGTGGGCTGTGTTCGCGGCTGCGGCGCGGGATTCTCTACGCCTTCGCCGCTGAGCATGGCATGACCAAGATCGCCTTGGGTCATCACCGCGACGATATTCTCGAAACCCTGTTCCTGAATCTGTTCCACGGCGGCAAACTCAAGGCGATGCCGCCCAAGCTGCTCAGCGATGATGGTCAGCATGTGGTGATTCGACCGCTGGCGTATTGCAAGGAGCATGACCTGACTGCTTACGCTGCGGCCCGGCAATTCCCGATCATTCCCTGCAATCTATGCGGTTCTCAACCAAACCTGCAACGCCAGGCGATCAAGGCGATGCTGCGGCAATGGGAGAAGCAGTTTCCGGGACGAGTGGAGAGTCTGTTTGCCGCACTCCAGAATGTGGCGCCGTCGCATCTGGCCGATGCCGCGCTGTTCGATTTCGCCCGCTTGGGCGCACGCAATGGCGGAGTCGCGCCGGAGTGGCTGCCCGGCGGTGGTTGCGATGAGGTGGAGGAAGGCGATGGGGATACGCTGTCGCCCGCCGAGGTCCGAGTGCCGTTGCCAAGGATGTGGCAGGTTTGACGCTTTTTGAAATTCACTGCTATTGTTCATTTTCATTCGTTTACACAATCAGACCGGCCTCCCTGATAACGATCCCACGACGACAGCCGGTTTTAGCCACAAGGAGATGAACCGATGAACAAAAAATTATTGATGGTGGTCGCGGCGGTAGGTCTGGCGCTGGGTGGCGGGATGGCGCAGGCGGCGGACGCCGTCAGGATTGGCCTGATGGCGCCGCTCACCGGTTCCTGGGCCAGTGAAGGGCAGGGCATGAAAAAAATCGTCGAATTACTGGCCGAACAGCAGAATGCCAAGGGTGGCGTTCTGGGCCGGAAAATCGAGGTTATTACCGAAGATGATGGCGGCGATCCACGCACCGCCTCATTGGCGGCGCAACGCTTGACGACCCAAGGCGTCGCGGCGGTAGTCGGCACTTACGGCTCCTCGGTGACTGAAGCCAGCCAGGCGATTTATGACGAAGCCAGGATTCCGCAGATCGCCAACGGTTCTACCGCGATCCGCCTGACTGAGAAGGGTTTCAAGCTCTTCTTCCGTACCGCGCCGCGCGATGATGAGCAGGGTCGGATGGCGGCGCAAACCATCGGGAAGCTGGGCTTCAAGAAGGTCGCCATCCTGCACGACAGCACCTCTTACGCCAAGGGTTTGGCTCAGGAAGCGAATGATCTGCTGAAGAAAAAAGGCACGGAGGTGGTGTTTTTCGATGCCCTGACCCCCGGTGAGCGCGACTACAACGCCATTCTGACCAAACTGAAGGGCGCCAAGCCCGAGGTAGTGCTGTTCACCGGCTATTACCCCGAAGCGGGCCTGTTGCTGCGGCAGAAGAAGGAAATGAACTGGAAGGTTCCGTTCATCGGCGGCGATGCAACCAACAACCCTGATTTGGTCAAGATCGCGGGCAAGGAAGCTGCCGAGGGCTTTTATTTTCTCAGTCCGCCGGTGCCGCAGGATTTGGATACGCCGGAAGCCAGGGCGTTTCTGGCGGATTATCAGAAGAAGTACGGTGAAGCGCCGGCCTCGATCTGGGCGGTGCTGGCCGGTGATGGCTTCCGGGTGGCGGTAGCGGGCATGGCGGGCGCTAAATCCGCCGAGGGTGGCAAAATCGCTGAATATCTGCACAAAGATCTCAAGAGTTTTTCCGGTCTGAGCGGCCCGATTTCCTTTGACGCCAAGGGCGATCGTGAAGGAGATGTCTATCGGGTCTACCAAGTGGATGCTGAAGGAAAATTCGTGTTGCAGAAATAGTCAATACCGGCGGTTCTCCGGTTTGTTATGGAGAACCGCCTTAACTGCGCGGACGGCCATGCTGACTTACCAAGCGATGTACAAGTTTCTCGATGCTGGAGTTCATGCCGAGGTGCTGGATTTTCCCGGTGTGATGACCTGTGCCCAGGATCTCCCGGAAGCGCGCCGGTTATTGGCGAGCGCGCTGGTGGATATGGCGGAAGTCTGTCTGTTGCAAGGTGAATCGTTACCGCGCCCTGAACCTGCTTGCACTCACCCTGAAGCGGATTTGGAAGAACCGATTCATCTTTTGCTGACCGCAGCCTCTCATGTGCATATAGTCCCGGAAACTACAGCTGCGTGAAACGGCGTGATGTATTGCGCCATTTGAGTCAGTACGGCTGCCGGCTATTGCGGGAAGGTGGCGAGCATTCCATCTGGGAGAATCCAGCCAATAACCGCCGCGCTTCCATTCCTCGTCATCGTGAGATTGCGGATTTCACGGTAGCGAGTCTTTGCAGGCAACTCGGCGTTCCTTTTCCTTCGGCTTGAAGTTCGACAATCTCGTGGAAGAATTCCTCCAGCAACTCACGAATGGCCTGGCCGTCGGCGGCATTTATGCGCTGATCGCTTTGGGCTACACCATGGTTTATGGCGTACTCAAGCTCATCAACTTTGCTCACGGCGACTTGTTCACCTACGGCGCCTATCTGGGCCTGACCCTGCTCACTTCGCTGGCGCTGACGGACCGGCTGGGGTTCGCGCTGGGCGTACTGGTTTTGGTGCTGATGGTGATGGGTCTGGTGGCGGTGCTGGGCGCGATTCTGGAACGGGCCGCCTACCGGCCCTTGCGCGAATCGCCGCGACTATCCGCCGTGGTGTCGGCGCTGGGCGCTTCCATCTTTCTGCAAAACACCCTGATGCTGATTTACGGCGCGCGCTTTCAGGTGTACCCCGACGGGGTATTGCCGACGGCGACGCTTGATCTGTTCGGTTTCTATATCCCATTGATGCGGGTGCTGATTGTGCTGGCCTCGGTGCTGATGATGATCGCGCTGTACCTGTTTATTCAGAAAACCCGGATCGGCGCCGCCATCCGTGCGGCGGCGATTGATCAGGGCGCGGCGCGGCTGATGGGTATTGACGTCAACCGGGTGATTCTGCTGGTGTTCCTGGTGGGGCCGGCGCTGGGCGGCGCAGCGGGATTGATGATCGGGCTGTATTACGGCCAGATCAATTTCACCATGGGCTGGATCTACGGCATGAAGGCGTTCACCGCTGCGATTCTCGGCGGCATCGGCAACATTCCCGGCGCGATGGTCGGCGGCCTGCTGCTGGGCGTGATTGAAGCCATGGGTGCAGCCTACCTCTCCATCGCCTGGAAGGATGCGATTGCGTTTTGCGTACTGATCCTGATTCTGATGGTGCGCCCCACCGGCCTGCTCGGCGAGCGGGTGGCGGACAAAGTATGAACCGCACTGATGGGTGGATTGCGGGCCTGTGCGCCGCGTTGCTGATGGTTGCGCCGCTGCTGCTCAACGCTTACTGGGTGGACGTGCTGAATAGCGTAGGCTTGTACGCATTGCTTGCGCTTGGTCTCAACCTGATTCTGGGCGAGGCGGGGCTGTTCAACATGGGCCATGCCGCGTTCTATGCAATGGGCGCATACACGGCTGCGATTCTCAATACCCGTTATCAAATTCCAATCTTGTGGACGCTGCCGCTGAGCGGGCTGGTTGCCGGACTGTTTGCGCTGGCGGTGGCGCGGCCCGTCGTGCATTTGCGCGGCGATTATCTGCTGATTGTCACCATTGGCGTTGGCGAAATCGTCCGCATCGCCCTGGTTAATGACGTGTTCGGAATCACCGGCGGGGCCAACGGCATTTTCGGCATCAGCCGCCCGAATTTCTTTGGTTTCGTTATTCGCCAGCCGCAACAATTTTTTTATTTGATCTGGGGCTTTGTTGGACTAACTATTTTCCTGTTTCTGCGGCTCAAGCAGTCGCGGTTTGGGCGGGCGCTGAATTATTTGCGCGAGGATGCCGTAGCGGCGGAAGGCAGCGGCATCAATACCGCGTACTACAAATTGGCGGCATTTGGCCTGGGCGCATTCTGGGCGGGCATGGCGGGCTGTCTGTTCGCCGCCAAGATGACCATTATTTCGCCGGAGTCGTTCAGCTTCTGGGAATCGGTGGTGCTGTTCATGATCGTGATTCTCGGCGGGGCAGGCAGTATTCCCGGAGTGTTGCTGGCCGCGTTTCTGGTCATCGGTCTGCCGGAACTGTTCCGGGAATTTTCCAGTGCGCGAATGCTGGTGTTCGGGCTGGTGATGATGGTGATGATGGTGGTCCGGCCACAGGGATTGCTGTCGGCAAGGGGAAGGCGGTTTGGATAGCGAGTTATTTACGGAGCGGTAGTAATGACTGATTCGCACCCCCAAAACCAACGTCAGCTTGCTCTCCAACGGTTACGTCAGGCGCTCGCGCAACCCCTCGCTGATTTCCACCCCGGCCAGTGGGAAGCAATTAACGCTTTGGTTAACCGTCGAGAGAAATTGCTGGTAGTGCAGCGCACCGGTTGGGGCAAGAGCATGGTGTATTTCATCGCAGCTCGCCTGTTGCGGGACCGAGGGTTGGGACCGACTCTGATTGTCTCGCCGTTGCTGGCCCTGATGCGTAATCAGATCGAAGCTGCTGAGCGACTGGGCGTCCGGGCGCTGACCATCAATTCCGCCAACCGCAGCGACTGGTCGCCGCTCACGTGCGCCATTCTGAACGATGAAGCTGATGCAGTATTGATTTCCCCCGAGCGCCTGGCGAATGATGAATTCGTGCGTACTGTGCTGTTGCCGATTACTCAGCGGCTCGGTCTGCTGGTGGTGGATGAGGCCCATTGCATTTCCGACTGGGGTCATGATTTCCGCCCGGATTATCGCCGCCTGGTTAATGTATTGCGGCGAATGCCGCCCAACATGCCGGTATTGGGAACTACGGCGACCGCCAATAACCGGGTGTTGACCGATATTGGGCAGCAGTTGGGCCATATCAATATCCAGCGCGGCTCGCTGATGCGCGAAACCCTAGCCTTGCAAACCTTGCGCTTGCCCGATCAGGCGGCGCGACTGGCTTGGCTGGCGGAACATCTGCCGGAACTGCCCGGTACCGGCATTGTATATACCTTGACTCGTCGGGATGCCGAACAGGTGGCCGACTGGCTGAACCAGAATGGTATTTCAGCCCGCGCCTATCACAGCGATAGCGTGGCCGAGGGTTTCACAGACGCCAACGCCTACCGGCAACATCTGGAAACCTTATTGCTGACCAACCAGATTAAGGCGCTGGTGGCGACCACGGCGCTGGGCATGGGCTATGACAAGCCGGATTTGGGTTTCGTCGTTCACTATCAGGCGCCCGGTTCCATCATTGCCTACTACCAACAGGTCGGTCGTGCCGGTCGCGCCATTGCCTATGCGGTGGGGATTTTGCTGGCAGGACAGGAGGATGCTGAAATTCACGACTTTTTCCGCCAGAGCGCCTTTCCCGATGAGACTCAGGTTAACGCAATTCTGCACGCGCTGGGCCAGTCTGATGGCCTGACGGTTATCGAGCTGGAAGCAGTAGTCAATCTCAGACGAAGCAAGCAGATCGAGTACGTTTTGAAATTCCTGAGTGTTGAAAATCCGGCGCCGGTTATCAAGGACGGTTCCCGCTGGCGGCGCACCCCGGTGGCCTATCGCCTGGATCACGAGCGCATCCAGCGTCTGACCTGGCAGCGCGAGCAGGAGTGGCGCGAAGTCCAGGCGTATATCGATAGCCCGAATTGCCTGATGCGCTTTCTCGCCACGGCGCTGGACGACGAAAACCCGCAACCGTGCGGCCGCTGCGCCCGGTGTCTGGGGCAACCGGTGGTCGGGGAGAGTTTCTCGCGGACCCTGGCGCTGGAGGCGGCGCGCTATCTTCAGCATTCCGAGCTGCCGCTGGAGTGCAAAAAGCAGGTAGCCAAAGGCGCTTTCACCGTTTATCCGTTTCAGGGCAACCTGAAAGCGGATAGGCAGGCCGAAACCGGGCGGGTGTTGGCGCGCTGGGGCGATGCCGGTTGGGGGCGATGGGTGGCCGAGGACAAACGGGCCGGCCATTTCCGCGACGAGTTGGTGGACGCCATGGCCGAGATGATCGGGCAACGCTGGCGTCCCGACCCCCCGCCGACATGGGTCACCTGCGTCCCGTCCCGCAACCATCCTGTTCTGGTGCCGGATTTCGCCCGCCGTCTGGCCGCCCGGCTGCGGTTGCCGTTCGTATCTGCCGTTATCAAGGTACAGAACAATCAGCCCCAAAAATTTCAGCAGAATCGTTACCACCAATGTCGCAACCTCGATGGCGCGTTTGCGGTGGGCACTGCTATCCCGACCGGGCCGGTGTTGCTGGTGGATGATATGGTGGATTCGACCTGGACCTTGACGGTCGTGGCGGCCCTGTTGCGACAGGCGGGGAGTGGGCCAGTATGGCCGGTGGCGCTGGCGACCACCGCTGGCGGTGGGGATTATTGACATGGATTTGCACGCTCAAGCCCAGGCGGTTTTATTATTAACCGCTTATCTTGCCCGACCTGCCCAAAGTGAACCGCGCCCCTTGTCGCCGACCGAATGGGGGCGCTTTGCTCGCTGGTTGAAGGAACGCGGGATCACTCCGGAAAGGTTGCTACGCGACGATCTCGCCCCGTTACTTGACGGCTGGCTGGATCGCACCGTAACCCTGGAACGCATTCAGGCACTGCTGAATCGCGCCGGCGCCTTGGGACTGGCGGTGGAAAAGTGGCAGCGCGCCGGCCTGTGGATTCTGATTCGGGCGGATGCCGACTATCCCGGACGGTTGAAGAGACAGCTTCAGGTCGATTCGCCACCGGTGCTGTTCGGGTGCGGCAACCGCCGGTTGCTGGATCGGGGCGGGATTGCGGTGATCGGTTCGCGCCACGCCAGCCAGGGTGATCTGACGCTGACCGCCCGTTTTGGCGGAGCAGCGGCAGTACAGGGCTTATCGATTATTTCCGGCGGAGCGCGGGGTGTGGATGAAACGGCGATGCTGGGTGCGCTGGCGCAGGAAGGCACGGCGATTGGGGTTCTCGCCGACAGTCTATTGCGCGCCGCCACCTCGGCTAAATTCCGCCCAGGACTGATCAGCGGCAACTTGGCGCTGCTATCACCCTTCAACCCGGAATCGGGTTTCGAGGTGGGTAACGCCATGGCCCGCAACAAATACATCTACTGCCTGGCCGATGCCGCCATCGTTATTGCGGTGGACCGGGAGCGGGGTGGCACCTGGAACGGCGCGGTGGAAAATCTCAAGCACGGCTGGACGTCGCTGTGGGTCAAACCGCATCCCGATCCCGCATCCGGCAATGTCGAATTGATCCGGCGTGGAGGGCGCGAGTTGCCGGAAGAACCCGGTGATTTGGCAACTTTGTTGGTTTGGGAAAGTGCGACGGCTAGTACTCGGGATGCAAGGCTTGGGGTTGAGTCGACGCTGGACTTGATCGCCGAACCCGCGCCAGCCGCGCTGACGCCGGGTGCAACAACCTCTCTGGTGGCGGACGCCCTTCTGGACAGTCTGAGTTTTTATCAATTGTTTTTGCGTCGGTTGCGAACCTTGACCGCAAAGACCCCGATCACTGATCAGGAACTGCTGACCGGTCTCGAAATTAGCAAACCGCAATTGCACGCTTGGTTGAAACGCGCCATGGCGGAAGGACAGGCGATCAAGCTCAGCAAGCCGGTTCGCTATCAGTGGCAGGCCGTGCGGCCAAAGCAGGTCTCTCTTCTGACAGATCCTGACGCAGTATCCCATCCATGACCTTGCTCAGCCTGCATAATCTG
>DEHY01000205.1 GCA_002352185.1 Competibacteraceae bacterium UBA2788 | reverse complement strand
GCTGGTAGAGCTGGCAGCTCAGCTCACCGGCCGAGGTGTCCACGTAGAACTGGAAAAGCGCATGGCAGGGCGGCAGCGCCATCCGGTCCACGTCGGCGGGATTCCACGCGCTGACGAGGTGGCGGCGGCTCGCGGGATTCGTGCGGATGGACTCCACGACGCGGGCGAGCTGGTCGATGCTCTCTCCGGAGGGCGTGGCCCACGAGCGCCATTGCTTTCCGTAGACGGGACCGAGATTGCCGTCGGCATCGGCCCATTCGTCCCAGATCGTGACGCCGTTCTCCTTCAGGTAGCCGATGTTCGTGTCGCCCTTGAGGAACCAGAGCAGCTCGTGGATGATGGAGCGGAGATGCAGCTTCTTGGTGGTGAGGCAGGGAAAGCTGGTGCGGAGGTCGAAGCGGGCCTGGGCGCCGAAGACGCCGATGGTGCCGACGCCGGTGCGGTCGTCGCGTTCGGACCCGTGCTCGAGGACGTGACGGAGGAGGTCGAGGTAGGCGTTCATGCCGGATTAGTGAAGTAGGTGGAGGGACCGGTCACCGCCGCGCGTTCCAGAGCGGCGAGCAGATCCACGATGGAGTCCGAGGCGATCAGGTTGGCGGCGTTCTCGGCGCTGATGAAGCCGCCGGAGACCTGGGTACGGTGGCAGAAGGCGATCAGCTCGTCGTAGTAGCCCGCGACGTTCAGCATGCCGTTCGGCTTGGAGTGGACATCGAGCCGCACCCAGGTGAGCATCTCGAAAAGCTCGTCGAGCGTGCCGATCCCTCCCGGCAGAGTCAGGAAGCCGTCGCTGAGCTCGGCCATGCGCTGCTTCCGCGAGAGCATGTCGGGCACGACCTCGAGGCTAGTCACTCCCTGGTGCCCCAGCTCCAGATCCATCAGGAAACCGGGGATCACACCGATCACCTCGCCGCCCGCTTCGAGGCATCCATCGGCAACCGCCCCCATCATGCCGAGGCTGCCGCCTCCGTAGACGAGCCGGATGCCGCGCTCGCCGAGCAGTCGCCCGGTGGCGCGGGCCGCCGCCACGAACGCCGGATTCGACCCGTCGCGGGAACCACAGAAGACGCAGAGCGATCGGAGAACGGAAGCCATAGGTCGGGGGAAAAACGGAGAATAGCGCAATCTCGGCGCGATGCACCTCCGTTTCGCCGGGAGGAAAAAGGGAGCGCGGACACTCCTGTCCGCACCCGGAGCCTATCCGCCCGCTGCCTCTGCCGTTGCGGGCAGGAGTGCCCGCGCTCCTCTCTCCCGCTTGCCTCCGAGATGAGACGAGAAACCTGATTGATTTCAAGAGTTATCCCTTCTGTTGGGCCAATTGAAAACTCCCCTAAATCGTCTGAAGTTGCTTGAATGGAAGAGGTTTCTGAACTTCCAAAAAAAATTGACCGTGTTCAGCTCTCCCGATACCACCACCCCGGAAATCGGATTCCCATCGGTGCCTGACGCCTTCCGCGAGAGGGAGCGGGAACAATGGGCCCGGTGGGGTTCGAACCCACGACCAAGGGATTATGAGTCCCCTGCTCTAACCGCTGAGCTAAGGGCCCGAAAATGTGGAAATTTTAACGGCCATCCCGATTTCCCGCCACCGATTCANNCGGATACGCTCGCGGGTCACATCAAACTGCTTGCCGACTTCCTCCAGCGTGTGATCGGTCGGCATGTCAATTCCGAATCGCATCCGCAGCACCTTGGCCTCGCGCGGGGTGAGCGTCGACAGCACTTCGCGGGTCGCCTCGCGCAAACCCTCGACCGTGGCTGCATCCACCGGCGACATCACGTTGAGGTCCTCAATGAAATCGCCCAAGTGCGAATCTTCATCATCGCCAATCGGCGTTTCCATCGAAATCGGTTCCTTGGCGATCTTCATGACCTTGCGCACCTTGTCTTCCGGCATCTCCATCCGTCGGGCCAGCTCATCCGGCGTCGGTTCGCGGCCCATCTCCTGCAACATCTGCCGGGAAATCCGGTTCAGTTTATTGATGGTCTCAATCATATGCACCGGGATGCGAATAGTCCGGGCCTGATCGGCGATGGAACGAGTGATCGCCTGTCGGATCCACCATGTCGCATAGGTCGAGAATTTATAGCCACGCCGATATTCAAATTTATCCACCGCTTTCATCAGGCCGATGTTGCCTTCCTGAATCAGATCCAGGAATTGTAGGCCCCGGTTGGTGTACTTTTTGGCGATGGAGATCACCAGCCGCAGGTTGGCTTCGACCATTTCCTTCTTGGCGCGCCGGGCCTTGGCTTCGCCAATCGACATATGGCGGTTGATGTCCTTGATCTCGTGAATGGTCAGCCGCGCTTGCCGTTCAATCGCTTGCAATCGCCGTTGCGCGTCCAGTATCGCCTCGCGCTGTTCCGCCAGCAGGGCTGAATGCTTCCTGCCGGACTGAATGTGTTCGTCCACCCAGTCCAGCCGGGTTTCATTCTGTGGGAACGAGGTAATAAAGGTCTTGCGCGGCATCTGCGCCCGGTTGACGCAGGCATTCATAACCTCCTTCTCTCGGGTGCGGATTCGTTCGGTCATCTCATGCAGGCGAGCGATCAAATAATCCAGGGTTTTCGGCACCAGCCGAAATTGCAGAAAACGGTCGCCGAGTTGCTGCCGCAACGCTCGGGTTTGATCATGCTGCAAGCCCAGTTCGTCGGCGCTGTTCAATGTTTCCTGGTACAGGGTGTGCAATTCCGTGAATCGGTGTGCAGTTTCCTGCGGATCAGGGCCGCTCTCGACTACGCCCGCACCCTCTTCATCCTCGTCCTCGTCTCCGTTCACGACCGCTGCCGCGTCCACAACGACTATGGCGTCCGGGTCGTCAGCCGCCAGCAGCAGGGCCTCATCCGGCAGTACAGGCGCTGCGTCTTCAATGTCGTTAAAACCGCTGATGATGTCAGACAGCCGGGCGCCATTTTCGCTGATTGAGTGGTAGGCCCGCAGCAACTCGCCAATGGTCAACGGATAGCTGGACAGCGCCGACAACACTTGGCTCATGCCCTCCTCGATGCGCTTGGCGATCTGGATTTCACCCTCACGGGTCAGCAGTTCGACGGTGCCCATTTCCCGCATGTACATCCGCACCGGATCCGTGGTGCGGCCAAATTCGCTGTCCACAGCGGCCAGCGCAGCAGCGGCTTCCTCGGCCACCACGTCATCATCGGCGCTGACTGGATTTTCGTTGAGCAGCAAAGTCTCGGTGTCGGGCACAAATTCATGCACTTCGATACCCATGTCATTGATCATCGAAATGATATCTTCGATCTGTTCGGGATCGACGATGTCATCGGGCAGATGATCGTTCACCTCGGCATAGGTCAGGAATCCCTTTTCCTTGCCGCGGGCGATCAACTTCTTTAACTGTGATTGCTGCTGCTCGCTCATGACCTGCTCACAAACTGGGTAAGAAAAACATAAACTAATAACGGTACCATAGATATGGAATTAATCTATGCTATTTGAGAAAATTAGACTTTTTGCGGCTTGCCAAGGTTCCTCACCGCCTCGCGCTCCTCGGCGCTCAACGCGCTGGGCACACCCCGACGGAGCAGGATTTCCGACACTTGCTCGTCCGGATCGTTGCGCCGTCGCAGATACGCCAGAATATCGGTGAATTCCGCTGCAAACCGATAGGATTCCTCCGGCACTTCCGGCTCCCAGGCGGCCAATCGTTCCAGAATCGCGCCCTCGCGGGTATCCCGATAGCGTTCCAGCAGCGTAGCCACACTGAGTTGGGGGCGGCTCCGCAGCATTTCAATCAGATCCGTCAGCAGTTTTATTCCCGGATCGCTGTTCACGCGCAGAGCAGGATCGTCTGTCGCCACTTTTTGCGCCAGTTCCGGGCGATACAGCAACAATGCAATCGCTTTACGCAATGGGGTGCGGGTCAGCCGCAAATTGCGGTCAGCGCGATTGGGAGCAGCCGTAGCTGCGGGCGGCGGACGCAGCCGGGTCGTCGCCAGATGCGCTTCCTTCTGTAACCGCGCCTCCATCAGATCGCGAAAGTGCCCGTCGGGCAGCTTTTCCAGCAGCGGTCGAGCGCGCTCAGCCAGTCGGGCGCGTCCCGCCAGCGTTTCCGGATCGGCTTGACCGCGCAGTTCGGCGAACAGGTAATCGGCCAGCGCCGTAGCCTGCTCCAGCCGCTGCTCAAACGCCGCCTGACCTTCCCGGCGAACCAGCGTATCGGGATCTTCGCCATCGGGCAGAAACAGGAAACCCACCTGCCGGCCATCGTGCAGAAACGGCAGCGTCACCTCCAGCGCCCGCCAAGCCGCCGCCCGTCCGGCGCGGTCGCCGTCGAAGCAGAACACCAGGTCGTTGACCACCCGGAACAGCCGTTCAATCTGATCGGCGGTCGTGGCGGTGCCGAGCGTGGCGACTGTGTATGGAATGTCGTGCTGAGCCAATGCCACCACATCCATGTAGCCCTCGACCACCAGCAGTCGGGATAACGACGGGTTGTGCATCCGCGCCTCATGCAGCCCGTACAGTTCCGATCCCTTGTGAAACAGCGGCGTTTCCGGGGAATTGAGATACTTGGGCGTCGTATCGCCATCCAGCGCCCGCCCGCCAAAGGCGATGACCCGCCCGCGCCGGTCGCGGATCGGGAAGATGATGCGGTCGCGGAAGCGGTCACGCAGTCGGCCTTGGTCATCGCGGCTGACCAACCCGGCGGCAAGGAGGTTTTCCGCCGTGGCCCCGGCTTCACGCAGCGCCCGGCTCAGATGATCCCAGCCCGACGGCGCATAGCCGATGCCGAACACGCCCGCGATCCGCCCGGTCAGGCCACGTTGCCGCAGATAGTCCACCGCCCGTTGCCGATTGGGATGCTCGCGCAACTGGCGGCGGAAGCATCGATCCGCCTGCGCTACCAGTTCCAGCAGCAATGGCTTGATCGAAATACGGTCGCCGCCATCCGTTTTGGGCAGTTCCAGTCCAGCCTGCCGGGCCAGCTCCTCCACCGCATCCAGAAATTCCAGCCGCTCGTAAGCCATCAGAAAACCAATCGCATTGCCGTGAGCGCCGCAGCCGAAACAGTGATAGAACTGCTTGCGGGGACTCACTGAGAACGACGGGGTTTTTTCGGCGTGAAATGGACAGCAGGCCATGAATTCATGGCCTGCCCGCCGCAGCGGCACCCGGCTGTTGACGATCTCGACGAGATCAACCCGGCCGAGCAGTTGATCGAGGAATTCCTGGGGAATGCGGCCAGCCATAGCCACAAAGCCTAGCGGACAAACGCCCAACCGTCAGCGGCCGGGCGCCATGAAGAATCTGGGGAGGCGTTATGGACGCGGCGGGTGGGCCGGTTCGAGAGCGAACCGTTCAACCGCCAAACCGGGCCTTGACCCGGGCGCTGACTGTGGTCATATCCACCCGGCCCTGNNAATCAGGGCGTCGAGGTCGGTTTCGTTCAGCGGCGCGGGCAGATAGGACTGGATCAGTTCAATCTCGAAGGCTTCCTGATCCGCTAAATCGGCGCGATTCGCGCTCTGGTACTGGGCGAGCGATTCGCGGCGCTGCTTGATCATCTTTTCCAGTACGGCCAGCGCTTGAGCATCGCTCAGCTCGATGCGCTCGTCCACCTCACGCTGCTTGATCGCGGCCAGGATCAGGCGAATCACGCCGAGGCGGCGCTTGTCCTTGGCGCGCATGGCGGCTTTCATGTCATCCTGAATGCGGTCTTTGAGCGACATGGCGGCAGGCTCGCTGGCGGTAACGGAAAGGGTGAGCGCCCTAGAACAAGCGGACGCGACGGGAGACTTCGCGGGAAAGTTTCTTCAGATGACGCTTGACGGCGGCGGCCCGCTTGCGCTTGCGTTCCTGGGTAGGCTTTTCGTAAGACTCGCGGCGGCGGACTTCAGACAGGACGCCAGCTTTTTCGCAGGATCGCTTAAAGCGGCGCAACGCGACATCAAATGGTTCATTTTCCTTAACTTTCACGGAAGGCATTAACCCGTCACCTCATTGATTTGTGGTTGGAGTGGACGAAATGAAATTGCATAATGGACAACCGACTAATTGTAGTCACCCCTGTTGCCAAATGCAAAATAGCGAAGCGTTATGTTAATTCTGGGCATTGAGACTTCCTGCGATGAAACCGGCCTGGCGTTGTACGACAGCGAACGCGGTTTGCTGGCCCACGCCCTGCACAGCCAGGTCGCGCTACACGCCGAATACGGCGGCGTGGTGCCGGAACTGGCTTCGCGCGATCACGTCCGTAAAATCCTGCCGCTGTTGCGCGGGATATTGCAGCAGGCCGGGGTAAAACCGCGCAGCGTAGACGGCGTGGCCTACACCCGTGGGCCGGGGTTGATCGGGGCGCTGCTGGTGGGCGCGGCGATTGGCCGCAGCCTGGCCTGGACCTGGAACGTGCCGGCGATAGGCGTCCATCACATGGAAGGCCACCTGCTGGCCCCGATGCTGGAACCGGACCCGCCAGACTTTCCATTCGTGGCGTTGCTGGTGTCCGGCGGCCATAGCCTGCTGGTGCGGGTGGACGGGATCGGTCGCTACCGGATCATCGGCGAATCGGTGGATGACGCTGCTGGCGAAGCTTTTGACAAGACCGCCAAATTGCTGGGGCTGCCCTATCCCGGTGGACCGGCGCTGGCCAAGCTGGCGGAACAGGGTGATCCCGGTCGTTTCCGCTTCCCCCGCCCGATGACGGATCGCCCCGGCTGCGATTTCAGCTTCAGCGGCTTGAAGACGGCGGCGATCAACACCTGGCGCAAGCTGGAGCCGACCTCGGAAAATCGGGCCGATGTCGCCCGCGCCTTCGAGGATGCGGTGGTGGATACGCTGGCGATCAAGTGTCGGCGGGCGTTGCAGGCGACCGGGTTGAAACGGCTGGTGGTCGCGGGCGGCGTGGGCGCTAACCGGCAGTTGCGGGAGCGGTTGCGAAACCTGGCGGCCGAATCCGGCGGGGCGGTTTATTACCCCCGGCTGGAATTCTGCACCGATAACGGTGCGATGATTGCTTATGCCGGCTGGCGGCGGCTGGCGGCGGGTCAGGGCGAGAATACCGCAATTGAGGTGACGCCGCGCTGGCCGCTGGACAGTCTGCCGCCGGTGGCATAAAGCATGGCTTGCCCACACTTCAACCCCGGCATTGAACATTGCTACGACGGTTCCCGCTCGTTCAGGCAAAGCGCCGCGTTTCCCCGGCCCCAAACGCATTTTCCACGCAGCGCCCGCACAGTTCGGGATGATCGGCGTTTTTGCCCACATCGGCGCGATGATGCCAGCAGCGCACACATTTGGGATGATCGCTGGGCAGAATCCGAATCGCCAGCGCTTGACCGTTGATCTGCATTTCCGCCATCTCTGCCGGTTTTGCGGCCAGCGAATCAATGCGGGCGTCGGAGGTGATCAGGAAGAACCGCAATTCATCGTCCAGCCGACCCAAATCGGTGGCTAAATCACCCTCGCAGTACACATTCACCTCGGCGTCCAGCCCGGAACCAATACCGCCCGCCACCCGCAACTTCTCCAGTTCCTTGCTCACCGCCTCGCGCACTGCAATCAGCCGCTCCCAGTAGGCGGCATTGAACCGATCCTCGTCAGCGACCGCGAACAGTCCGTCGTACCATGTCGTCAGAAACACCGAGGGGCCGCGCTCGCCGGGTAAATTTCGCCAGATTTCCTCAGCGGTGAAGCTCAGGATCGGGGCCAGCCAGCGGGTCATCGCTTCCAGAATGTGATACAGCGCGGTTTGCGCCGAGCGGCGGGCGATACTGTCGCGGCCCGTGGTGTACTGACGATCCTTGATGATGTCGAGATACAGGCTGCCCATATCCACCGAGCAGAAGTTGTGAATCTTCTGGTAGATCAGATGAAACTGGTACTGGTCATAGGCGGCCAGAATCTCCTCCTGCAAGCGGCGGGCGCGATCCACCGCCCAGCGATCCAGCGCCAGCATCTGATCCGGCGGCGCGAGATGTTGCGCGGGATCGAAACCGTTAAGATTCGCCAGCAGGAACCGGGCTGTATTGCGCATCCGCCGGTAGGAATCGGCCATCCGCTTGAGAATCTCGTCGGAGACGTTCATCTCGCCGCGATAATCGGTCGCCGCCACCCACAGCCGCAACACGTCAGCGCCCAGCGAATTCACCACTTTCTGCGGCGCNNGTACAAATCAGCGGGGAAACGCAGTTCCGGGCGGCGTTCCAGCACCGAAAGATGGGTCGTGCCGGAATCGAACCATACGTCCAGCGTGTCCTTGGACTTGACATAATCCGCCGCGTCCACGCCCAGCAGTTCCGCCGGGTCGAGTTCCCACCAGGCGTCAATTCCGCCCTGTTCGATGCGTTGCGCCGCCTGTTCCATCAATTCCAGCGTCTCTGGATGCAGTTCGCCCGTTTGTTTATGAGTGAACAGGGTGATCGGCACTCCCCAATACCGCTGCCGGGAAATGCACCAGTCGGGCCGGTTCGCCACCATGCCCTGCAACCGCGCTTCGCCCCAGTCCGGGGTAAAACGCACCTTTTTGATGTCCTCCAAGGCGCGGGCGCGCAGCCCGTGCTGCTCCATGCTGATAAACCATTGCGGAGTGGCGCGGAAGATAACCGGGGTCTTGTGCCGCCAGCAGTGCGGATAACTGTGATTGATCCGGGCGACCCGCAGCAACATGCCCTGCGCTTTCAGCACATCAATCACCCGCTCATTGGCGGCAAAGACATGCAGGCCGGCGAACAGCGGCGTATCGGGCAGGAATCGGCCATCCGGCCCCACCGGGTTATCCACCTTCAGGCCATAGCGGGATCCGACCGCGTAGTCTTCCTGGCCGTGGGCGGGGGCGGTATGCACCGCGCCGGTGCCGGCTTCGGTGGTGACGTGATCGCCAAGGATGACGGGAACTTCCCGATCATAGAATGGATGACGCAGCATCAGCCCTTCCAGCGCGGAACCCGGCCCGTAGGCAATGACCTGATAGTTTTCGATCTGCCAGCGGGCCAGCGAATCCTTGAGCAGCGGCTCGGCGACCAGCAGCCGTTCCCGGCCACGGTCGGTATCCACCTGCACCACGACATAGTCCAGCCCCGGATTGACCGCCACCGCCTGATTGGCCGGCAGCGTCCACGGCGTGGTGGTCCAGATCACGACGGCCAGCGGCCCCTGACCGGCATGGCCTTCGACATGGTGAAAGCGCGTCAGCAGCGCCTCCAGATTCACCACCGGAAACCGCACGTCAATCGCCAGTGAATCGCGATCCTCGTACTCGACCTCGGCCTCGGCCAGCGCCGAACCGCAATCAATGCACCAATGCACCGGCTTGGAGCCGCGATGCAAATGACCGTTGGCGATGATCCGCGCCAGCGCGCGCACGATGTCAGCTTCGGCGCGGAAATCCATGGTCAGATACGGGTTCTCCCAGTCGCCCAGGATGCCCAGGCGCTGAAAGTCCATGCTTTGACTCGCCACTTGCGCGGCGGCGAAGGCGCGGCAGGCGTCGCGGAATTGGCGGGCGTCCACTTTCACCCCGACCTTGCCCAGCTTCTTTTCCACCATCTGCTCAATCGGCAATCCGTGACAATCCCAGCCCGGTACATAAGGCGCATCGAAACCGCTCAGCGTACGGGATTTGACGATGATGTCCTTGAGTACCTTGTTAACGGCGTGGCCGATGTGAATTTCCCCATTGGCGTAGGGCGGGCCGTCGTGCAGTACGAATTTGGGTCGCCCGGCGAATTCGGCGCGTTGCCGTTGATAAAGGTCCAGTTCCTGCCAATAGCGCAGCAGATCCGGCTCGCGCTTGGCAAGATCCGCCTTCATCGGGAAGGCGGTCTGGGGAAGATTAAGAGTGTCTTTGTAATCAGCCACGGTAAACCTCTGAACTTCAGAATGCTTCAGGCAGGAGAGGGCGATGGTGGGTATCGGGGATCATGATGCCCCGCGCCGAGAAATAGCTGCGGGCGGTGTGCGTATCCCGCTGAATCTGGGCTTGCAAGGCCATCAGCGATTCGAAGCGCTGCTCCGGGCGAATAGAGTGCATGAAATCAACCTTGACGTGCCGACCGTAGAGATCGCCCCGGAAGTCGAGCAGATGCACTTCCAGTTGTTGACGGACGCCGTTCACCGTGGGACGGCGGCCAACATTGGCGACCCCCGGCCACAGTTGCAAACCGGCTCCGCTCATCAGCACCGCATACACGCCATAAACCGGAGTCACCCGGCGATGCAGATGAATGTTGGCGGTGGGAAAGCCGAGGGTACGACCGATCCGGTCGCCGTGCGCCACCCGCCCGCACATATCGTAGGGTCGGCCCAGCAGCCGCGCCGCCGCTTCCAAATCGCCTTGGGCTAATGCCTGGCGGATGCGGGTGCTGCTTACCCGCTCGCCATCCAGGATATAACTATGGGTATTGGCGACTTCAAAACCGTGACGCTGGCCGGCTTCGACCAGCAGGGCGAAATCGCCGACGCGGCGGTGGCCGAAGCGAAAGTCATCGCCAACCACCAGATAGCGAATCCCCAGCCGCTTCGCCAGCAGCTCGTCAATGAACGCGGACGCCGACATGGCGGCCAGCCGGTGATCGAATTTCAGGCATAACACCCGTTCGATGCCCAGCCCATCCAGCGCCAGCAGCTTTTCCCGCAAGCGCATCAACCGGGCCGGCGACGCGGTGGGGCCGGCGAAAAATTCCTGCGGTTGCGGCTCCAGGGTGATGACCATGCGGGGCAACCGCAAGCGCGCCGCTTGCCCGGCCAACTGGTCGAGAATCGCCTGATGGCCGAGATGGACGCCGTCGAAGTTGCCGATGGTGGCGACGCAACCGTGATGCCAGGGGCGGAGATTGTGTTGACCGCGTATCAATTCCATAACAGTGCTGGTTTCCGTTCAATACCGGCGATAGTAACCGCAATCGGGGTTCAACCTGGATCTTGCATTGGAAATCATTCATGCCGCAACAGCAGATGCCGGGGCCGAAGACCCACCGCCAGCACCGCCAGCAGATAGGCTGCGCCGCCCGCCGTCACCAGCCCGCATAAACGCCACAGCCGCACCTTGGCGCTGGCCTGAATCCAGCCCGCCAAATCACCAGCGCCGAACCACAGCAGCAAACCCATCGCCAGATTGGCTGCGCCCACTTGCCACAGAAAGCGCGGCCAGCCACGAGCCGGGCGGTAGACGCCGTTGCGATGCAAACCGCGCAACAGCATTCCCGCGTTCAGAAACGAGGCCAGCGACGTGGACAACGCCAGCCCGGCATGGGCCAGCGGCCAGATCAAAATCAGGGTCATGGCGGTGTTGGCGCCCATTGCGATCAGGCCGTAGCGCACCGGGGTGCGGGTGTCCTGCCGGGCGTAGAAACCGGGCGCGAGCACCTTGACCAGCATGAACGCCAGCAGGCCGAGCGAGAGCGCCATCAGGCTGCGGGCCGCCATGCGCACGTCCTCCGGGCCGAACTTGCCATACTGAAACAGCGCCGACAATATCGGCCCGGCCAGAATCGTCAGCGCCACCGTCGCCGGCAGGCCGATCAGCAAAGTCCAGCGCAACCCCCAGTCCAGCGTTTGCGAGAAGCGCTCCGGGGAAGCGGCGGCGTGGTGGCGCGACAGATTCGGCAGGATCACCGTACCCAGCGCCACCCCGAACAGGCCGAGCGGAAATTCCACCAGCCGGTCGGAGTAGTACAGCCAGCTCACGCTGCCCGTGACCAGAAATGAGGCCAGCAGAGTGTCAATCAACAGATTGACCTGCGCCACCGAGGAACCGAACAGCGCCGGCAGCATCAGNNGCGAACACGCCCCAGGCCAGCGCCATCGCCGGTTGCTCAAAATGCGGCGCAACCCACACCGCCGCGATAATCATGCAGATATTGAGCAACACCGGGGTCAGCGCCGGAATGGCGAACTTGCCGCAACTGTTCAACACCCCGCCGGCGAGAGCGGTCAGGGAAATAAACAGCAGATAGGGAAAAGTCACCCGCAGCATCGCAATGGTCAGCGCATACTTGTCCGGTTCATCGGTGAAGCCGGGCGCGAAAACCCACACCAGCGCCGGCGCGGCCAGCACCCCAAACGCAGTGATGCCAAACAGGATCACGCCAAGGGTGCCCGTCACCTGATCCACCAGCTCATGCAGTTCCTCATGCGGGCGCTGGGTCTGATACTGGGAGAACACCGGCACGAACGCCTGGGAAAAAGCGCCTTCGGCAAACAGCCGCCGCATGAAATTGGGGATGCGGAAGGCCACGAAGAAGGCGTCGGTGCCTGCGCCCGCGCCAAACAACTGCGCGTAGATCATGTCGCGGACGAAGCCTAACACCCGCGAGATCAGGGTCATGCCGCTGACAATGCCGGTGGATTTGAGGAGGGCCTTGCTCATGGCGGGTGCAATCCTGCGGCGCAATGGGAAAGGCGCGGATGATAGCCGGGATTGGTTCGTACTGTCAGCGGACGCAGCGGCTGGGGATTGACAGTCAAGTGGAAAATACTAATATTACTGACCTTTTTTGAAGCCCAAACGCAACCGCACTCATCCTGTTGTGGTGTTTGCAAGGAGTATTGATATTGGCTAACACCGTTCAAGCAAAGAAACGCGCCCGCCAGGCGGAAACCCACCGTCAACGCAACGCCAGCATGCGCTCCATGCTGCGCACGTACATCAAGCGCGTGATTAAGGCAATCCAGACCGGCGACAAGTCGCAAGCCGAGTCCGAATACCGGACCGCAGTGCCCATCATTGATCGCATGGCGCGCAAAGGCTTGATTCACATGAATAAGGCCGCCCGTCACAAGAGCCGCCTGACCCATCACATTCGCGATATGCAAGCCTGAGTTCAGGCGTCGCCACGCCCGTTTTTCCATAGGAAAAAAGAAAAGGCTTGGAGGACGCTCCAAGCCTTTTTCGATTGAGCCTTGCGTTCGGTCATATCGGTGAAAGCCGGGCTGGCGCAGTAAGGAATTGGCTACGTCAGCCCGACCGGAACATTGTCAATCAGCCGCGCCCGTCCGAGCCAGGCCGCCGCGAAAATGCGCAGATCGGTCTCTTCCGGGGCCGGGAGCTGCAAATCGCCGGCGCGGCGGAACTCGAAATAATCGGGCCGGAATCCAGCCGCAGCCAGTTGCGCCTTGGCTTCGCGTTCCAGCGCCGCATAATCCCGCTCGCCCGCCCGCCATCGCTCCACCATCGCTTGCAGGGTCGCATACAGCGTCGGCGCAATCGCCCGCTCTTCAGCCGACAGGTAGCCGTTGCGCGAACTCATGGCTAACCCGTCGCTTTCCCGCACCGTGGGTACGCCGATAATTGCAATCGGCAGATCCAGATCCGTCGCCATCCGCCGGATGATCACCAGCTGCTGCCAATCCTTTTCGCCAAACAGCGCCACGTCGGGCTGCACCAGATTGAACAGCTTGNNGTCATTTCCTCCAGTGGGCGCGGATAAATGGCGGCCACGCCGGGCGCGAACAGCAAATCCAGTCCCGCCGCCTCCAACTGGCGGCTGTCGGCATCGAGGGTGCGCGGGTAGCCCGCATAATCTTCGTTGGGGCCGAACTGGGTCGGGTTGACAAAAATGCTGGCGACGGTGCGCGACGCCTGCTCACGGGCGCGTTCGACCAAGCGGATGTGGCCGCGATGCAGATTGCCCATGGTCGGCACCAGGGCCACCCGCTCGCCGGAGCGTCGCCAAGCCATGACTTGAGCGCGCAATTCGGCAATGCCGTGGACGGTTTGCATAAGGCGTGATCCTTGGAAATCAGGCGATGCAGTGATCGGGACCGGGGAATTCGCCGCTCTTGACGGCGCGCACATAGGCTTCCACCGCAGCTTGCAGGCTGTCGCGACCGCTCAGGAAGTCTTTGGAGAACTTCGGGCGGCGACCGGGAGTGATCCCCAGCATGTCGTAGCTCACCAAGACCTGAGCATCGCAGCCCGCGCCCGCGCCAATTCCGATCAACGGAATGGTCAACGCTTCGGTCAGGCGCGCCGCCAGTTCCGCCGGAATGCACTCCACCAGCGCGACATCGGCGCCGGCCTCCTGCAACGCCAGCGCCTCATCCATCATCTGACGGGCCGCAGTTTCCTCGCGGCCCTGCACCTTGTAGCCGCCCAGTTTATGCACCGATTGCGGTAGCAAACCCAGATGCGCGCAGACCGGAATCCCATGACGGCTCATCTGATACACGGTTTCGGCGAGCCAGCCGCCGCCTTCCAGCTTGACGATATGCGCGCCGCCTTCCTGCATCAGCCGGGCTGCGCTGTAGATCGCCTGGTCTACCGTGGTATAGCTGGCGAACGGCATATCGGCCATCAGCAGCGCCGTACCGCAGCCCCGCGCCACGATGCGGGTGTGATAGATCATGTCCTCCAAAGTGACCGGCACGGTGGTGCGCTGGCCCTGGACCACCATGCCCAGGGAATCGCCGACCAGAACCACCTCCACGCCCGCCGCTTCCAGCAGCGCCGCGAAGCTGGCGTCGTAGGCGGTCAGCACCGCGAACTTTTCCCCGGCGCGCTTCATCTTCGCCAGGGTCGTAACTGTCACTGGTTTTCTGGTTGGTGGTTCCTGATACATGGTATGCCCCTGGGTGAAGCCGGGTCGCTCGGTCAGAGTGACGGCGGCGGGTTCAAGGAAGGTGATCAGCTATAGCGCTCCTGGTTCAGGTGTGGAAACGTCCCTGGCTGGGCCAAATCCCCGGCTCGCTGCGCTCCCCTTTGCCAAAGGGGGGTCGGGGGGATTTCGTTGCCAGACACCGCCACAACTCGGATGGCTATAACGCGGCTATCGTAGCGGGTTAATTGCGACTGTCCAGACGCGCCATGGTCAGCGGTGGGCATTGCGCCAGGCACTCACTCAATTGGCCCCGACCGGGAATCGTCAGCGTGGGGGCAATATCATGCAGCGGATAAAGCACGAACGCCCGCTGGTGCAACCGGGGATGCGGCAACGTCAGCCAGGAATCGGCGCGGGTGAATTCACCGTACAGCAACAAGTCCAGATCCAACGTGCGCGGTCCCCAAGGCGCGGTTCTGACCCGACCCTGCACAGTTTCAATCGCCTGCAACGCGGTCAGCAACGCCTCCGGCGCGAGCGCCGTATCCAGGGCCGCGACCGCGTTGATGTAATCCGGCTGGTTGGGCGGCCCGCCCACCGGCGCGGTGCGGTACAGCGGGGATTGCGCCACACAGAGGCAGGCGGGAATCGCGTTCAGCGCTGCAAACGCCCGCCGCACTTGAGTCGCTGGATGGTCCAGATTGCTGCCGATGCCGATGTAGGCTCGCACGGGTTGCTGCATCCGGTCGTTCCTGAATTCAGGCTTTGGGCGACGGCGGGGCCGCCTGATCGGTTTTACGCGAGCGTGGTTTGCGGCGACGACGGGCTTTACCCTTCCTGGCCTTGACTTCGGGTTGCGTGGCCTGGGCGCGACCGGCCTCGTCCAGCGCCAGAAACCGGGTCCACCAGTCAGCCAGTTCCGCCGCCTGCTCATCGGTATCGGCGCGCAGCAGCAGAAAATCATAGCCGGCGCGAAACCGGGGATGTGTCAACAAGCGCAGCGGGTGTTTGCCGGTGGTGATCGTCAAGCGCTGCTGCAACGCCCAGATTTCCCGCATTGGCAGGCTGTAGCGACGCGGCAGGGCGGCGTGACGGATTTGCGCCTGAATGACCTGTTCGGCAGCCGTCTGCAAGAGTTCCTGTTCATCCAGATCATCCGCTGTTTCCAAGTGACGCATCTGTTCCCGCAGCGGTTCCCACAGCAGCGCGGCGAACAGGAACGCCGGATTGACCGGTTTGCCTTCGGCCAACCGGCCGTCGGTGTTGGCCAGCGCCCGAACCAGCAGGGTTTTCGGGTAATGTTGCTGTTGGCGGTTCAAGCAGTGCTCGGTGGCGGGGAACAAATAACCGAACAGTCGATAATGGCGCAACAGTTCGAAGGTCTGGACAGCGCTGCCGCCCAAGAACAGCTTGAGGATTTCGTCGAACAACCGGGCCGGTGGAATCTTCTCCAGCAGGTGCCCCAAGCGATGTAGCGGCGCCTCGGTGGCGGGATCGAACCGAAAGCCCAGCTTGGCGGCGAATCGCACCGCCCGCAGCATCCGCACCGGATCTTCCTGGTAGCGCTGTACCGGATCGCCGATCAACCGGATCAAGCCAGCTTTCAGGTCGGCGAGGCCGTCCACGTAATCGAGCACCGTAAAATTATCGATGTCGTAATACAAGGCGTTGCAGGTGAAATCCCGTCGCCAAGCGTCTTCCTCGATGTTGCCGTACACGTTGTCGCTGAGAATGCGGCCGTCCGCCGCCCGCTCCACGCTGGGGCCGTCGCCCTCCTCCTCCTCCTCGCCCTGGCCGCGAAAAGTGGCCACTTCGATGATTTCCTGGCCGAATTGGACGTGCGCCAGCCGGAAACGCCTGCCGATCAAGCGACAGTTGCGGAACAGCTTATAAATCTGTTCGGGGCGGGCGTCGGTTGCGACGTCGAAGTCCTTCGGCTCGCGGCCGAGCAATAAATCCCGCACCCCTCCGCCGACCAGACAGGCCCGAAAGCCGGCTTCGCGCAGCCGATATAGGACCTTGACGGCGTTAGAGCTGATGTTGGCCCGCGAGATATTGTGTTCGGGGCGGGGAATGACGGTGGGCTGAGAGATCGAGGTGGCTTCCAAGGAGCGTTTGCAACGGCTTGTATGATGCATAGACAGCGGTATAATACTACTTTCCTTTCAAGACGCCACCCGCCACCATTCCGCTCCCTTCGTCTAGTGGCCCAGGACACCGCCCTCTCACGGCGGGAACAGGGGTTCGAAACCCCTAGGGAGCGCCAATCGGCTGGGCAAGCGCATCACATCCCCCCGATTTTAGCCCCACCGCCAACCGTTTCGCCGATCTAAAAATCCGGATACTGTTCGAGCTTTTGGGCGGAAGGGACCGGTATCGCTGCCTTGGGCAATAACCCGGTAGTCCTTGGGGCAAGAGAAGCAGTAGTACATCTCTGTTAGGCTATGTCAGGGCTTTGTTGACATCCTCCCCGGCCTAAAGGCCGAGGATTCCTACCGCACTTCAGCGAGTAGCGATTGATGCCCCAATCGGAGAATGTTCAGCGCGGCGTTCACGTCGCGGTCCAGGACCGCGCCACACTCGCCACACACCCATTCTCTTACCTCAAGACCGTTTCGACCTTTTGGGCCGCCTATCGCGCCGCAACAGGAACAGGTTTGAGTTGTGAAGCGTTCGGACACTTCACGGTACACAACCTTCCGCGCAATCGCTTTGTATTCGAGAAGGTTGCGGAACATGGACCACCCGGCGTCGTTCACGGATTTCGCCATGTTCGTTTTCGTCAGCTTGGCGCTCGACACATCGCCCACGACAATCAGCTCGCACTCGTTGACCAGTCTCGCGGATTCCTTGTGCAAAAAATCCCGGCGACGGTTGGCGATCTTGGCGTGCAGGTTCCGCACTTTGCGCGGCTTGCGCTTGCGCTGGAACTCGGCCAGCCGCTTTTGCCGGTTCCGATACCAGCGCGGCGCCTCGATCTTGGTCCCGTCCGAACACGTCGCCAGCGTCTTCAAACCCAAATCGATACCGATATGCTTCGTTCCGGTGGTCGGCTGATCTTCCGGGCAATCGACGGCAAAATTGACGTACCAACGCTTGCGGGCGTCTTGGCCGAAGCTGCCCGACTTGATGGCGCCGGGCAATTCCCGGCTATTCCAAAACCGGAACCCTTGCCCCAGGTAGCGAACGGCGTCGCCGTCCACCTTGACCCCGGACGCCTTGAACGGAATCCAGCCCGGCGAACGCCGCCCGCGCCAGCGCAACCGGCGCTTTTTGAACTGCTGGCGGCGGATGGCGTACTGCTCGCACGCGGCTTGAACGGTTTGGGAGTGCAACCCGAGTTCTTTGCCGCTCCCCGCAGTCAGCTTGCACAGGTCTTGATAGGTCGGCCAGCGCAGATTCCAGCGCAAGGCGTGCTCTTGGGTTTCGTTGCAAAAATTCCACACGAAATTGACCGCCCGCGCCATCTCGTCCAGCTTGGCGCCGTTTGTTGAATCCTTGATCCGGTAGCGGAAGGTCTTTATCATGCGGGCATCTTACCAAATTGGTCTAATGCCATGTAAGACGATCTTAGGCGAGGTAGACAAGTTGTTTACCGGCTTCACGCGCACTTGGTCTTTGTGCCGAGATACCGCCGCAAGGTCTTTGATCTGGACGCGCTTGAACGGTTGCGCGCCACGTTTGCGGCGGTGTGCGAAGACTTCGGCGCGACGCTTGACGAGTTCAACGGGGAACCGGATCACGTTCACCTGCTCGTCAACTACCCGCCTAAGGTGGCGGTATCCGGTCTGGTCAACTCGCTCAAAGGGGTGTCGGCGCGTCGCTTGCGCCAAGAGCGCCCGGACATTGCCAAGCGGTACTGGAAAGGCGGCCTATGGTCGGCGAGTTATTTCGCGGCTTCGTGCGGCGGTGCGCCTATCGACGTGCTGCGGCGCTACATCGAACAGCAGCGAGCGCCGACGGCTTGACCGCGCAAAGCGCGGTGCGCTCTACATCCCCACCCTGAAGTGCGGGGCCTTCCGCGCAAAATCCAGGGTAATCTAACAATATGGCCATCAAAAAATCTGACCTCTACTCCTCCCTCTGGGCTTCCTGCGACGAACTGCGCGGGGGTATGGACGCCAGCCAGTACAAGGATTACGTGCTGTTCATGTTGTTCATCAAGTACATCAGCGACAAGTACGGCAACAGCGACGATTTCGCTCCGCCGGTGACGATTCCGCCGGGCGCGAGTTTCAAGGACATGGTGGCGCTCAAGGGCAAGCCCGGCATCGGCGACAAGATCAACACCCAGATCATCGCCCCCTTGGTGAATGCCAATTCCCGCTTGGCGAAGAGCGATTTCCCCGACTTCAACGACCCCAACAAACTGGGCGAGGGTCAGGCGATGGTAGAGCGCCTGTCCAACCTCATCGCCATCTTTCAGAAGCCGGAACTGGATTTTTCCAAGAATCGCGCCGAACACGACGACATTCTGGGCGATGCCTACGAGTATCTGATGCGGCATTTCGCCCAGGATTCGGGTAAGAGCAAGGGCCAGTTCTACACGCCGGCCGAGGTCAGCCGCGTCATTGCCAAAGTGATTGGCATCTCGCCCGCCAATGCCAAGGCAGCGACCACCGCCTACGATCCTACTTGCGGTTCGGGTTCGCTGCTGCTCAAAGTCGCCGCCGAGGCGGGTAAGCGCATCACCTTGGAAGGGCAGGAAAAGGACGTGACCACTGCCGGTCTCGCCCGCATGAATATGATCTTGCATGATTTTCCCACCGCCAACATCCTGGCGGGCAATACGCTGGCCGCGCCCAAGTTCAAGGATGGCGAACGCTTGCGGACTTACGATTACGTGGTCGCCAATCCGCCGTTCTCGGACAAGACTTGGAGCACCGGCCTCGCGTCTCCCGACCCCTGGCAGCGTTTCGTCTGGGGCGAGCCGCCCGCCAAACAGGGCGATTACGCTTACCTGCTGCACATCGTTCGCAGCCTGAAGAGCAGCGGCAAAGGCGCCTGCATTCTGCCCCACGGGGTGCTGTTTCGAGGGAATGCCGAGGCGGTCATCCGCCAGCAACTGGTTCGCTCCGGCGTCCTCAAGGGCATCATCGGCTTGCCGGCGAATCTGTTTTACGGCACCGGCATCCCGGCCTGCATCCTGGTGCTGGACAGGGAAAACGCCGCCGCGCGCAAGGGCGTTTTCATGATCGACGCCAGCAAGGGCTTCATCAAGGACGGCAACAAGAACCGGCTGCGCGAGCAGGACATTCACCGGATCGTCGATACGTTCCGCAAGCAGGTCGAGGTGCCGCGCTATGCCCGCTTGGTGCCTTTCGACGAGATCGCCGACCCGAAGAACGATTTCAATCTCAACCTGCCGCGCTACATCGACAGCAGCGAGCCGGAGGATCTTCAGGACATCGACGCCCACCTCAACGGCGGCATTCCCGAGCGCGATCTGGACGCGCTGGCGGATTACTGGCGGGTGTTGCCCGGCGTGCGCGCTGCGCTGTTCGAGCCGCTGCGTCCCGGTTATGTTCGCCTGAAGTTGCCACTGGCCAAGGTCAAGGCCGCGATCCTCGATCACACCGAGTTTGCCGCCTTCAATCAGAAAGCAGTCCAGCGCTTCGCCGACTGGCGTGCGGCCGTTACCCCGACGCTCACCGGCTTCGACCGGGACGACCACCCCAAGGCATTGATCGAAACCGTCTCGGAGGAGCTGCTGGCCCGTTTCAGGATCGTGCCGTTGCTCGACGCTTACGACATTTACCAGCATTTGATGGACTACTGGGCGGAGACGATGCAGGACGATGTCTATCTGATCGCCGCCGACGGCTGGGTGGCCCAGCCGGCTCGCGTCGTCGAGACCGACAAAAAGGGCAAGACCAAGGATAAGGGTTGGGCCTGCGACCTGATTCCCAAGTCCTATATCGTCGCCCGCTACTTTGCCGCCGAGCAGGCCGCGCTGGAAGCAAAGCAGACGGAACTGGAAGCCGTCAGCGCCAACATTGCCGAGCTGGAGGAGGAGCACAGCGGGGAGGATGCCGCTTTCTCCGGCTTCGAGAAGATCACCGCCGCTGCGGTCAAGGAGCGCATCCGCGAAATTGGCAAGGACCCGGACGGGGCGGAGGAATTGGTCGTCTTGCGGCGCTGGCTGAACCTCGCGGAGCAGGAAACCGCCCTCAAGCGCGCCGTGAAGGAGCGGGATGCCGCGCTGGACAAGCAGGCTTACGAGCACTATCCGCAACTCACCGAGGCCGAGATCAAGACGCTGGTGGTGGACGACAAGTGGATGGCGCACCTTGCGGCTGCCGTGCAGGGCGAACTGGATCGCGTATCGCAGACCCTCACCGGGCGCATCCGCCAACTGGCCGAGCGCTATGCCACGCCGTTGCCGAAGCTGAACGACGAAGTGGAAAGGCTGGCCGCGCGTGTGGAGGAACACCTTAAGCGGATGGGGGTGGTATGGAAGTGAAACCCGGTTACAAGCTGACGGAGGTGGGGGTTATTCCGGAGGAGTGGGATGCTGAGGCGATCGGCAGCACAGCGGAAAAGGTCGGCAGCGGGCTGACGCCTACTGGCGGCAACCGCGTCTATAGGCAGCATGGTCGCCCTTTTGTCAGAAGTCAAAACGTGGGATGGGGATATCTAGTCTTGGACGATCTTGCCTACATCGACGAGGACACGCACGCATCATTCTCAGATACCGAGATCAAAACCGACGACGTATTTCTCAACATCACTGGCGCATCCATTGGGCGTAGTGCAGTTGCAGATGGAACTCTGGTAGGGGGAAATGTCAATCAGCATGTTTGCATCATTCGAACCAAGCGAAAAGAGCTACAACCTCACTTCTTGAATTACTGCTTACTGTCTGCAACTGGGCAGCGCCAAATAGACAGCTTCCAGGCTGGGGGAAATCGTCAGGGTCTAAATCATCCGATTACCCACAAACTCGC
>DEHY01000093.1 GCA_002352185.1 Competibacteraceae bacterium UBA2788 | reverse complement strand
AGCATCCCGCGCTGGAACCAACCCCGCATCAGATTGACCCGGCCTACTACCGAAGCAATGCGCGTTGCAGTCGCTCCACGCCCTCAGCCAGTTGCGGAATAGCGTTGGTATAAGCGAAGCGGAGACGCCGGTTAGGTAGGTGATGGCCGAAATCAACGCCGGGCGTGATCGCCACTCCGGTTTCGTCCAGCAGGCGCAGGGCGAAACCATAGCTGTCGTCGGTGAAACGGCTGCAGTCGGCGTAGAGATAGAACGCGCCATCCGGGATGACGGGAATATGAAAACCCAGCTCGCACAAGGCCGGTAGCAGAAAATCCCGCCGCGCCAGAAACTGCTGCCGACGCTCCTCGAAAATCGCCCGCGCTTCCGGGGTGAACGCCGCCAGCGCTGCATATTGCGCCGGAGTGGACGCCGCCAGAAACAGATTCTGCGCCAGCTTCTCGGCGGCGCCGACCAGATCATCCGGCGCCGCCAGCCAGCCCAGCCGCCAACCGGTCATTCCGTAATACTTGCTAAAGCTGTTCACCACCAGCGCTCGCTCCGAATACGCCAGCGTGGTTTGCACCGGCGCGCCGTAGATCAGCCCGTGGTAAATCTCGTCCATGATCACCCGCCCGCCGCGTGCTTCGACCAGGGCAATGATCGCCGCCAGTTCGCCGGGCGCGATCACGGCGCCGGTGGGATTGGCCGGCGAAGCCAGCAGCACCGCCGTCGTCCTCTCGTCCCAGTAGCGATCCACCGACTCGGCAGTAAGCTGGTATCCCGTCTCCGGGCCGACCGGAATCCCAACGGCATCGCCTTCCACCAGTCGCACGAAATGGCGGTTGCAGGGATAACCGGGGTCGGCCAGCAACACCCGGTCNNAGTTGCAGCGCGCCCGACGCGCCGGGCGTGATCAGGATGCGCTGCGCCGGAACCTCGACCCCATAGCGTTCCCGGTAATCCGCGCTGATCGCCTGGCGCAGCTCCGGCAGACCGGCAGCGGCGGTATAGCGGGTGCGGCTTTCCGCCAGCGCCCGCTGCCCGGCGGNNTGAAATGGCGCAATATCCGCCATGCGGCGGGCGGGAGCGGCCAGCGGGAGGGTCAAAACATCCGCCCCCGGTCTTCCTTCTCTTCATCGTGGATAGTCAGCTCGGACATGCCGGAAGATGGACGTCCGCTGGTTTCGGAGCTTTCCGACAGCCGGATTTGCAGGCCGACATTGTTCTTGGAGTCGGCATTCTTGATGGCTTCGTCNNTGCTCCATGGCGTCCTTGACGTAATCAATCTTGCCTTTCTGGATCAGGTCGGCGATGTAGGGGGTGTTCAGCAGCACTTCCACCGCCGGCACCAGCCCTCCGGTCAGCGAGCGAATCAATCGTTGCGAGATAATGGCGCGCAGGTTCATCGCCAAATCCATCAGCAATTGGGGCCGTGCGTCTTCCGGGAAAAAGTTGACGATGCGCTCCAGCGCACCGTTGGCGTTGTTGGCGTGCAGGGTGGACAACACCAGATGGCCGGTCTCGGCGAAGGTCAGCACGTACTTCATCACCTCGCGGGCGCGCACTTCGCCCACCAGGATCACATCCGGCGCCTCGCGCATGGCGCTGCGCAAGGCGTTTTCGTAGTTGTGGGTGTCGATGCCGATCTCGCGCTGGGCGATCACCGATTTCTTATGCTGATGGGTAAATTCAATCGGGTCTTCAACGGTGATGATGTGGCCGGGCGAACTGGAATTGCGATGATCGATCATCGCCGCCAGCGTAGTGGATTTGCCTGAACCGGTGGCGCCCACCAGCATGATCAGGCCGCGTTTTTCCATCACGACCTGCCGGAGCAGGGGCGGCAGGCCCAGTTCCTCCACCTGCGGGATGTCGCCCTTGATGTAGCGAATCACCATGGACACTTCGCCGCGCTGCTTGAACACATTGGAGCGGAACCGACCCACGCCTTGCAATGGGATGGCAAAGTTGAGTTCCCATTCATGCTCGAAGTCCTTGATCTGGTCATCCTTCATCACCGAGTAGGCGATTTCGCGCACCTGACCCGGCCCAAGCACCTTATTGCCAATCGGGCGCACCACGCCGCCGATTTTGATGTTCACCGGCGCGCCGACGTGAAAAAACAGGTCGGAAGCGTTCTTGTCAACCATCAATTTGAGATACGGGGTGATGTCCATAAAATCCTCTTCTCAGGCCAGACGATTCAACCCGTTCAACGCCGCCACCCGATAGGCCTCGGCCATGGTCGGATAATTGAACGTGGTGTTGACGAAATACTGGATGGTATTGGCGTCGCCCCGCTGGGCCATGATCGCTTGGCCGATGTGAACGATCTCCGCCGCCTGGTCGCCGAAGCAGTGGATGCCAAGAATTTCCAGCGTGTCGCGATGGAACAGCAGTTTGAGAATGCCGACGGTGCGCCCCGTGATCTGGGCGCGCGCCAGACTCTTGAAATAGGCATGGCCGACCTCATACGGCACCCGCGCTTCGGTCAGCTCGCGTTCGGTGCGGCCCACTGAGCTAATCTCCGGTGAAGTGTAGATGCCGGTCGGGATGTAATCCACCAAGTGATGATCGCAACTGCCGTGAATCAGATGGGTGGCGGCGAAGCGGCCTTGATCGTATGCGGCGCTGGCCAGGCTGGGATAACCGATGACATCGCCCACCGCGTAGATGTGGGGCAGTGCCGTGCGATAGTTGCTGTCCACCTTGATCTGACCGCGACGGTCAGGGGTGATGCCCAGTTCCTCCAACCCCATGTTCTGAGTATTGCCGGTGCGGCCATTGGCCCACAACAGCGCGTCGGCCTTGATTTTCTTGCCGGACTTGAAATCCATCACTGCGCCGTCCGGCAACCCTTCCACCTGCTGGTATTCCTCGTTGTGGCGGATCATTACGCCCTGATCGCGCAGGTGATAGCTGAGGGCGTGGGCGATCTCGTCGTCGAGGAAGGAGAGCAGTTGCGAACGGGTGTCCACCAGGTCCACCTTGCAGCCCATGTTGCGGAAGATGCTGGCGTATTCGCAGCCGATNNTCGCTGTCGAAGATGCACGGATGGTTGAAGTCAATGTCCTGGGGCCGAAACGGGTGTGAGCCGGAGGCAATGACGAAAGCGGCGGCGGTCAGCAGAGTCGGTTCGGTGTGCTGACGGGAATGCACTGCAAGGGTGTGCGCATCGAGAAAGCGGGCCCGGCCGTGATGCAGCGCGATCCGGTTGCGCTCGTAGAAATCCCGGCGCATGGCGGTCTGGCGGGCGATCACCGATTCGGCGGAGCGCAGCAGTTCGGGATAGGACAGTTTCAGCGCGTGACCGAGCGCGTTGCGAAAGATCGGGCTGGTGTTGAATTCCAGCACCCGGTTGATGGAGTGCCGCAGCGCCTTGGACGGAATAGTGCCCCAGTGGGTGCAGCCGCCGCCGACCAGATGGTATTTTTCGATCACCGCGACCGTTTTTCCGTCTTTGGCGGCTTTCATCGCGGCCCCTTCGCCTCCCGGTCCGGTGCCGATCACGATCACATCGTAGTTCTGGTCGTTCATTCTGGGCGCGCTCGTCGGTGATGTTGGCGGAGGAGGTTGGGGGCGATCCGCTGGTCATTGATGATACGCGGGTAGTTTAGACCTTTTTTGAACGCTGTTCCCAAGCGGTTGATCGAGGTTGAACCGCGCATCGCGGCTACGAAAAACGGCGGCCCGATGGCCGCCGTTGACGAAAGCGCAACTGTAAAACTTTCTGACAATCAGGTTCTGCGGCGGGCGAATCCCAACCCCAGCAAGCCAGCACCCAGTAGAGCCAATACGCCAGGCTCAGGAACGGATGTGGATGTGACCGCCGGGACCACCTGACCCCTTAAATTCAAGGTCATTTGGTAACTGGATCGGCTTGAGCTGGCGCCCACATCGGCATCTGAAAGGCCGAGTACATATTGGGCGTTATATGTGCCTGCAGCCGATGTGTTCAGGCTGGCCAAGAAGTTCCTCGATGATCCTGCGGCCAGCGCGGAGAACGATGACAGATCCGTTGTCAGCGTGCTGGTGTGGCCAGTGCCACTGATGCTGTCCAAGTCCAGTCCGACTCGATCACCCGCCCTGTTGTAGATGCTGAAACTCAAACCGGGCACTGGATCGCCCAGAAAAACCGTACCGAAGTCCAAATCCAGCGTCAGCAGTGAGGAAGAACCCCCAAACGAGGACGCGGCGTGGAGCAGGTAGGTATAAGTGATACTCAGAGATCCTTGCCATCTCAGGGCGTATGCCGTCGTTTCANNGGTGTTTGAAGTACTCGCAGTGCCCGTGCAGCTCCCTTGGCGGTTACCCGAGCATGTATCAGTAAGATTAATCGTCGAGAACGTATTGGAGACGCCCGGCGCGACAAGTTGAGCATTGCTGGTGCCTGTCCCGCTGGAGGTAACCTGAACATTAGTGCCTGTGTTAGGACCATTAGTAGAAGTGACCTGGGTGGTCTGCGTCCGCGTTGAACTCAAATTCAGGGTGGCGCCGGTCAGTACGCCAAGAGACGAGTTGAACTGGTTTGGTAAACTGCTCCCCAGACTTACGCCGTTGTTATTGCTGCTGTTTTGTGGCGGTGTGTCTTCGACATCAGAAATGCTGGCGGTGCTATCGAAATTCGCCGAGGCAGTGGTGATCTGCAGGGCCTGTGCAGGCAATGCGATCAGTGTGCTCAAGGCGGTGGCAACCGCGAGTGCAAGAGTGCTGGAACGGATTTTCATGGATAAAGTCTCCCGGAAAAGTTCATTGAAATTCAAATCCGGCTAAAATAAAGGCAAAAATTGATCCAAAAAATAATTATTTAATTAAATCATAATCTTGTATTTTTATTGGTGGTTATGGACCGCTTCGAGTGTAAAATTTCCCGACAGCTTTTGAGTCTGAATACGGGATCGTTTAAGGGCGGATTAAAAATATATTATAAAATATAATACATTAAGGAAAGTTCAGGGTGATATTCCCTTGTCAGGATTTTTTACAGTCGAAAGCGGTATCACAGCAGGTCATCGCGGTTAAGGCCGGCGATATTCGGGCAAGGAACCATCCGCCGTCCCGTGCGGACTCATGGAAATCGCTGCGCTCGATCTGCCTCGCCGCCCACCGGAATCCCGCCATGCCCGAACACTTGCACACCAACCGCCTGATTCACGAAACCAGCCCCTACCTGCGCCAGCACGCGCACAACCCGGTGGACTGGCATCCCTGGAGCGCGGAGGCGCTGGAGAAGGCGCGCGACGAAGGCAAGCCGATCCTGCTGTCCATCGGCTACTCGGCCTGCCACTGGTGCCACGTCATGGCTCATGAATCCTTCGAGGACGAAGCCACCGCCCAAGTGATGAATCGCCTGTTCATCAACATCAAGGTGGATCGCGAAGAACGGCCCGACCTCGACAAAATCTATCAGACCGCCTTCCACCTGCTGCACCAACGATCCGGCGGCTGGCCGCTGACGATGTTTCTGACCCACGACGACCACATCCCTTTCGTCGGCGGCACCTATTTTCCCAAAACGCCCCGCTACGGAATGCCGGCCTTCGTCGACATCCTGCAACGGGTCCATGGCCATTACCGCCAGCACGCGCCCGAACTCCGCCAGCAGAATCGGGCGCTGCTGGATGCCCTGCGCGCCGAAATCGCTACGCCGCCTACCGCTGATGAGGCTGATCTGACCGCTGCGCCGCTTCAGGCCGGATACCAGCAACTCATGCGCAGTTTCGATCCGGTGCATGGCGGCTTCGGCGGCGCACCCAAGTTTCCCCATCCGACGCATCTGGAACGCCTGCTGCGGCGCTGGATCGGCAGCGTCCAGCGCGGCGAACCGGACCCGCAGGCGGAAACTGCNNCTGGCGCTCTACAGCCAGATCGGGCGCGCGACCGCTGATCCGATGTTCTGCGCGGTCGCAACGGAAACCGGCGAGTGGGCGATGCGGGAAATGCAAGCCCCGGATGGCGGCTATTACGCCACGCTGGACGCCGACTCCGAAGGCGCGGAGGGCACATTCTATCTGTGGACTCCCGATCAGGTCCGCGAACGGTTGAGCGCTGAGGAATATGCCGCCTTCGCCGCCGGTTATGGACTGGAACAGCCGCCCAATTTCGAGAGTCACGCCTGGCATTTGCGGGTGGTCGCCGAACTTCCCGAATTGGCTCGCCAGTTGGATGCCTCCCCGGCGCAAGTGACCGACTGGCTGACCGCCGCCCGCCAGAAGCTATTCCAGGCCCGCTCGCAACGGATCTGGCCGGGCCGCGACGAGAAGATTCTCACCGCCTGGAACGGGCTGATGATTCGCGGCATGGCGATAGCGGGCCGTCATCTGGAGCGAGCGGACTTCGTCGTCTCAGCGGAACGCGCCCTCGACTTCATCCGCGCCCGGTTGTGGAAAAATGGCCGCTTGCTGGCCGTTCACAAGGACGGGCAATCGCGGCTGAACGCCTATCTGGATGACTATGCGTTCCTGATTGACGGCATTCTGGAACTGCTGCAATGTCGTTGGCGCGATGGCGATCTGGATTTCGCCCTGGCGCTGGCCGAGGTGCTGCTCGATCAGTTTGAGGATCGCGAGGCGGGCGGTTTTTACTTCACCGCCAACGATCATGAACCGCTGATTCAGCGTCCCAAGCCGGCGCACGACGATGCCCTGCCGGCGGGCAATGGCGTCGCCGCGCAAGTGCTGCTGAAACTGGGACACCTCACCGGGCGGATAGCGTATCTGGAAGCGGCGGAACGAACCCTGCGCTGGGCCTGGCCGATCATCCGGCAGATTCCCATCGCCTGCGATGCGCTGCTGATGGCGCTGGAGGAGTATCTGGAACCGGCGCAGAGCATCATACTGCGCGGTGAGGCGGCGGCGCTGGACGCCTGGCGGGAACGCTGCGCCAGACCTTATGCGCCGCATCGGCTGACGCTGGCGATTCCGGTTGACGCCGCCCCGCCCGCCGGACTGCTGGCCGAGCGGCGGGCGAGTTCCGCGCCGGTGACGGCTTATCTCTGTAGTGGGCTGGAATGCCTGCCGCCGATTACGACGCTGGCGGATCTGGACGCTGCGCTGGCCCGAACCGGCGCGGCCATTCCCTGAAGCAGGGAAACGGGATGGAGAACCAGGCTGGAGTCGAAAGGCTCACGCGGCGGACCTGGATCGCATCCATTCAAGGATTGCTTCACCGTATCCACGCAATGAACTACCATAATCAAGTTTAGCGACACTGTTCGCAACGAACCGGGGCCTGTTGCTCAGGGTGAAAGGAGACCTTCCCCATCTGTGCGCGAACCCTCCAACCTTGGCGCCCCTGCGACAATCCACTGTCTTGAAGCAAAGGTTTTCCGTCGAACCATTCCCAAACCCTGGAGAGGGCAACACCACCATGACCATCCATCTTTACTTCTCGCTCATCCCCGAAGCGCTGATCGCGTCCATGCTCACGCCGGAACAGTTCGGCCAGTACTATGCCACCGGTCACAAATACAAATCTAAAGGACAGGCGATCTTTTTCGAGGTTGATCCGACGTTCCGCCATGATTTTTTCAATATCGATGAAGGAATCAGCCGCTGCACCCCACACCCGGATGGAACGCCCAAAAACTCGGTCTACATTTCAGTTTACCGGGTGCTGGAACACATTCCGGTCAGAGCGCTGGGCAAGCTCTACCTGACCACCGCCTACGGCCATACCCTGGGTCTTGATCCGGGCAAGATTACGCCACGGGAAGGGCCGGGCCTGCACATGTATCAGGATCTGGCTCCGGTGAACAGCCTGGTAGTCAGCGCGCTCGATGCGGTGGACTACTATACCGGCGTCACCGAGCAGCCCGCCAAGTTCATCCGGTTCCCCGGCCTCTGCTTCGTCGAACTGGGTTTGGGCGCGTTGGCGACCGATCCCGAAAACGGAGCGCTGGGCGATCTCCCCTATTCGTTTATACACCACCTGCGCGAGGCTCTGCTGGAAGTGGATCCCAATTCCAAGCAAAGCAAGCTGGTGCATCGGGTGCATTCGCTGGAATTCCCGTACCGGATGGTCAAGAGAGGCTTTTACATGGGCAACGGCCCTGACCTGGCGTTCTATCCGATGCCTACGCACGATGTTCTGCGCCGGGAAAACAATCAGTGGTGGCGTTCGGCCAATCTGTAACAAGAACCATTGATTGTTAAACAGAAAGAGTCCGTCTCCCGTGGGGTTAGCCACAGGGAGGCGGACTCTTTAATTTGTGCCTGAAAACAGCGGCTTTTTGATGCTGCTGTTCAATAAGGCTCGTAGTAGGGAGGCGGATAATAGCCGGGTGGGGGGCGGCGATAGCGGTTGGGCGGCGGCGCATATCGGGTGTAGCCATCATCATAATACCGGTTGCTTCGCTCCAGATCGTCGTTCCGCTGATCCTGCAAATCCATATCATTGCCGATCGCTGCGCCGAGCAACGCCCCTGCTGCGCCGCCGACCCAGGCGCCATCCCTGTGATCTATCTGGTGCCCGATGACAGCGCCTGCGGTCGCCCCCATCAGCGCGCCATTTTGAGTATGGTAATACGGGGCGCCTGGTGGCGCGCAGGCCGTACTCAACCCCAATGCGGCAGCAAGAATGGCAATGCGGAATGGCGTACCCATGCGGTTTCTCCAAGGCAATTTCGAGCGAATGCGATAAAGGATGACGGCGAACGTCGGGCGAAATCCTCGCCAGCGGCCGCCGTCATCAAGACCTGCATGCACCCCACTGGTGGGGATGCACTATCCCACCCGCCAGATGAATGCGTCCTGAATGCTGCAATGCCGCCCATCATCCGTGGAATGGGCGGGCGCATGCGGTCAGCGACGGGAATCGCCGCCCAGGTCGGCCTGCAATTCCCGTCCGATCAGCGCCGCCCGCCAGCCATGACGCAGCGGTGAGTCCTCGCCGGTCAGCAGCCGTTCCACATCTTCTCGATTGGCGACCGACCGGATTGGAATGTGGTATTGATTCGCCCGCGTCGTGATCAGCGTCAGCAGATCATCCACCTGCGCTTCCTGCTCCGGGTTAAGGAGCAGTCGGCGCGACGGGGTTGGCCATTGTTCCGGCGGTTCGGCGCGGGCAGCGGCGATTCGCGCCAGCAGGGTTTCGCCATGCCGTTGCCAGGTCGCCGGCGGCAAGCCGCGAATGTGTTGCAGATCGTCCAGGGTTTTCGGCATCCGCCGGGTCAGTTCGACGAGGACCGCATCGCCCATAATCCAGCGGCGTGGCCGGTCATGAAGGCTGGCCTGTTCCTCGCGCCAGGCCGCCAGTTCCCGCAGTACGGCCCGCTGCGCGCCGCGCAATCGGGAATGCTCCCGAATGCGCCGCCAGCTTTCCCGGGGTTGCAGCCGGTAGCGGTCGGGATGGCAAAGCCGTTGGAAATCCTCAGCCAGCGCATCCAGCCAGCCACGCTCCTCCAGCGCGGCGCGCTGTTGCCGATACAGTTCCGGCAGATAGCGCACATCNNCGGGTATGAGCCTTGTCCAGCTCCACGCCGAGCATCTGCCGGACCAGAGGGGCATAACCGATTTGATCGCCCTGCCCCAACGCCAGCGCCGCCACTTGCGTATCGAACACCGGCGCCGGCGCTGCGCCGCACAGATGAAAGAAGATTTCCAGATCCTGTTGCCCGGCATGCAGCAGCTTGGTCACGGTCGGGTCGTAGATCCGTTCCAGCAGCGGGTCCAGCGACGGCAGCGCCATTGGATCGATGCTCGCCACCCGGTCGGGGCCGGCAATCTGGATCAGGCCGAGCTGCGGATAGTAGGTTTGTTCGCGGACGAATTCAGTATCCAGCGCCAGCTGCGGCGCGCCTTGCAGACGGGCGCAGAAGTCAGCCAGAGCCGGCTGATCCGCGATGTAGAGATCGTTCACTCGCGCCGCCAGATTCCCGACTTTCCACCGGTTTTTTCCAGCAGGCCAATGTCGGTCATGGTCATACCCCGGTCGACGGCCTTGCACATGTCGTAGACGGTCAGCAGCGCCACCTGCACTGCGGTCAGCGCTTCCATTTCCACGCCGGTGCGGCTGAACGTTTCCACGGTCGCCTGACAGCGCACCGCACTCCGTTCCAGCTGCGGTTGCAACTCGACCGCCACTCGGGTCAACGCCAGCGGATGACAGAGAGGAATCAGATCGGCGGTGCGCTTGGCGCCCATGATGCCGGCGATGCGCGCCACGCCGAGAACGTCGCCCTTGAAATGCAAACCGGCCACGATCCGTTGGAGCGTGGCCGGCTGCATGTGAATCCAACCTTCGGCGACCGCCGCCCGGTGAGTGACGTCCTTGTCGCCCACATTCACCATGTGGGCCTCGCCGGCGGCGTTGAAATGGCTTAGTTCAGCCACTGTCCTACTTCATCGTGACCAGCAGCGGCACAATGAGCAGGGCGACGATGTTGATGATCTTGATCAGCGGGTTAACCGCCGGGCCAGCGGTGTCCTTGTAGGGATCGCCGACCGTGTCGCCAGTGACTGCCGCCTTGTGCGCCTCAGAACCTTTGCCGCCGAAATTGCCGTCCTCAATGTACTTCTTGGCGTTGTCCCANNGCCTTGGTCAGCAGGTCCACCGCCCGCGAATAATCGGGCTTGGTGGTCCCTTCCATGATGCCGGGGATTTCACGGAACTGCCGGCGCACTTCGACCACGACGCTGCCGGCGGCGCGACCCACCGC
>DEHY01000206.1:5468-16187 GCA_002352185.1 Competibacteraceae bacterium UBA2788 | reverse complement strand
ACAACAGGCAGGTTGGGGAAGTTCGCTTTCCAGTCGGTGGGGTTCTCCACCAAAATAATATGATCGGCCATCGGTTTGAATCGGTGCTCCTGACACCGTGAGAGTGCGGTTACGACAGTGATGGCGCCGCCGGTTCGGGCCGACGATTGGAACGATACAGAATCAGCACGGCCTTCTGCCCGGCTTTGCCGTAGCGGGCCATGCGCTGGAACTCCCGGTGCGGGATCGGCATGTTGACGGAATCGGCGATGGTTTCACCGTCCTTGGCATTGACCAGCGGATCGTGTACGTAGATGTAATGGTCGTCGAAGCCGGTGACGACGACCCAGTGTGGAAAGCGCTCGCCATAGATGCGGTAGGAACTGATCAGCACCAGCGCGATGCCGCCGGCCTCGAACTTCTGCCGCAGTTCGTCCACGCCCAGGCTGCCGCGATGCAGCGCCACCGGCAGATGCCGCAACTCCTCAATCCAGTCTTCCTGCACCAGCCGCATCACCTCCTTCTTCTCCAGGCTGCGCACCGAATCCACCAGAAACACTCCGTCCTCGTTGACGTGAATCTCCAGATCGAAACCGCGATGATGCGCCGACAGCGCCAGCCCGTAGGGGCCGCAACCGCCGTGGCCGGAGGTCATGAAGATGGTGGTGGCTTCGCGCCACAACCGCAGCTCCAGGCTGCGATTCAGTTCAAGCGCCGGATCCAGCGCCTTCATCGCCATCATCAGCGCCGCCGGGCCGCAGGTGAAGTCGAGCGTCTGCCGGTAATAGGGCACCTTGACCCGATCCGCCTCCAGATGCGGAACCAGCCGCTTCTCGAAGCGCAGCGCCGCCATGTGATCTTCATAATAATCCGGCACTTCCCTGAACTGACGGTAGCCGTGGCGGCGGAACAGGTTGAGCGAAGCCGGATTGTCGCGGCGCACTTCCAGCCGCATCGACACGCAGTCGCGTTCCAGGGCGACAGCCTCGGCGGCTTCCAGCAGGCGGTCGCCGACGTTGCGCCGGGCATAGTCAGGATGAACGGCGATGGAATAGAGCCGGGCCATGGACGTACCGTGGGAGAACAGCAGCAGCACATAGCCTTGAATCTGGTCGGCGGCTTCGGCCACCAGGGCGGCGGCGTGGCCCTGGGTGAGCAGATGGCGGAAACTGCGCCGGGACAGCCGATCCGTGGCAAAGCAACGATTCTCGATAGCCAGCAGGGCAGGGAGATCGTCCAGGGTAGCGTAACGTGGCATGGCAGGTGGGCAGAATCCAGAACAGCGGGCGATTCGGGTACGGAACGGACAGCGACGGGGCGAAACGGTTCAGGGCGGGGAAAGGCACGGGCAACGGGGTTACGCCTGCTGTTATTATCACGCAGTACCTGCCGCTATCGCCAGTTAAAAACATCATGCCAACTTCCGAATTTCATGTGCTGGATCGCATTCGCCAACTGATTGCCACTCCGTCGGTGAGCAGCGTGTCGCCCCATTTGGACCAGAGCAACCGGCCCGTCATCGANNCGACCGGACAAGGCCAATCTGATCGCCACGCTGGGGAGTGGCGCGGGTGGATTGGTGCTGGCCGGGCATACCGACACCGTGCCCTATGACGCCGGGCGCTGGCGTTACGATCCCTTCGGCGGGACGGTCGCGGAGGGGCGGATTTACGGGCTGGGCGCNNGTGCGGGATTTACGCCGACCGCTGGTGATTCTGGCCACGGCGGATGAAGAAAGCGGCATGGACGGCGCACGGGCGCTGGCGGCGGCGGGTCAGCCGCTGGGACGCCATGCGCTGATCGGCGAGCCGACCGGGCTGAAGCCGGTGCGAATGCATAAGGGCATCCTGATGGAGGCGATCCGGATCGAGGGCCGATCCGGCCATTCCAGCGATCCGGCCTTGGGTGCGAGCGCGCTGGAGGGAATGCACCGGGTTATCGGCGAACTCTTGCAATGGCGAAAGGAATTGCAGGCGTGCTATCGCAATCCCCTGTTTGCGGTTGAGGTGCCGACGCTCAATCTGGGCCACATTCACGGCGGCGACAATCCCAACCGAATCTGCGCCGACTGCGAGTTGCACATCGACATTCGTCCATTGCCGGGGATGGCGCTGGCCGAATTGCGCGGGGCCTTGCAGCAGCGGCTGGGCCGGGTGCTGGCGGACGGCGAACTGAAGCTGGAATTTACCCCGCTGTTCGAGGGCATCGAGGCGATGGAAACCCCGGCGGCGGCGGCCATTGTGCGGGCGACCGAGGAGTTGACCGGGGCGCCGGCAGGCGCGGTGGGCTTCGGCACCGAGGGGCCGTACCTGAATGCGCTGGGGATGGAAACGGTGATCCTCGGCCCCGGCAGCGTCGAATGCGCTCATCAGCCGGACGAGTTTCTGGCGCTGGCGACCCTTAATCCGATGTTGGACCTGTTGCGATCCTTGATCGGGCGATTTTGCGTGACCGCATCCAATGAATAATCTCTCACTCGTGGTTGGCGCACTGGGGCCGATTTTCGCGCTGATTCTGCTGGGCCTGGGTTTGCGGCGGCTGGGTTTTCCCGGCGATGGCTTCTGGCCGGCGGTTGAGCGCTTCACCTATTTCCTGCTGTTTCCGGCGCTGCTGGTGCATCGGCTGGCGACGGCGCGACTGGATCAATACGCAGTCGGACCCGTGGCTGCGATCATCGTCGCTCAACTGCTGGGAATGACGGCGCTGACCTATGCGCTGCGACCGTGGCTGAAGGTGGACGGACCGGCGTTCAGTTCGGTATATCAGGGCGCGATTCGCTTCAACACCTACGTCGGGCTGGCGGTGGCGCTGGCGGTGTTCCATGCCGAGGGCGGCACGGCGGCGGCGCTGGTCATGGCGATCATGATTCCACTGATCAACGTGCTGTGCGTGCTGGTGTTGAACGCCCACGCCGGCGGGTCGGCCACAGTGAATGGCGTAATGCGAGGGTTGATCGCCAACCCGCTGATTCTGGCGTGTCTGACCGGGATTGGCCTGAACCTGAGCGGGATCGGCCTGCCGGGGGGTTCGGCGGCGGTGCTGGAGATTCTGGCGCGGGCGGCGCTGCCGCTGGGGCTGCTGGCGGTGGGGGCCGGACTGCGGCTGGAGGGTTTGCGCCGACCAGGACTGCTGGCGACGGCCAGCGCGCTGAAATTGCTGGTGTTGCCCGCACTGGTGGCGACCTTGTGCTGGTTAGTGCAACCGGGAGCGCTGGAAACAGCGGTGCTGGTGACTTTCGCGGCGCTGCCGGGGGCGTCCACCGCCTATATTCTGGCGCGACAACTGGGCGGCGATGCGCCGTTGATCGCGGCGATTGTAACGGTGGAAACGGCGGCGGCGCTGGTGACGCTGCCGGCGGTGCTGGTGTGGGTGGTGTAACCGGACTATGTCCATCCTGTTTGAGTTGTCGCAGCACGGGCATCTTGCCCGTTTCATCACGGGCAGGATGCCCGCGCCACATCTACAACCGGCTTAGGATTGCTATATATCAACGCTTCTGCAGGAGCGCTTTTTCCTGAAACTGCGCCCACGGCAGGGGGCGGTCGAAGAAATAGCCCTGAAAGACGCCGCAGCCCCGCTGCTTGAGAAAATCAAGCTGGATTTGGGTCTCCACGCCTTCCGCCACCACCACCAGGTTCAGATGATGGGCCACGGCCAGGATGGCTTCCACCAGGGCGGCGTCATTGGGGTCGGTGGGAGCATCCTGAACGAAGGTGCGATCAATCTTCAGTTCGTGCAGCGGCAGCCGTTTGAGGTAAGCCAGAGAGGAATAGCCGGTACCGAAGTCGTCAATGGAAAAATGGATGCCCAGAAGGCGCAGTTCCATCATTTTGGCGATGGTATCGCAGATATCCTCAATCACCAGGCCCTCGGTGACTTCCAGCACCAGGTGCGCCGGATTGGCTCCGGTGCTTCGCAGCGCCTCATTAACACAGGCGACAAAGTCGGATTGCCGGAACTGGCGCGGGCTGACATTGACCGCCAGACGCAGCGCATGACCGGCGGCATCCAGTTGCCTGAGCAGGCGGCACGCCTCTTCGAGTACCCATTGCCCCAGCGCAAGGATGATGCCGGATTCCTCAGCCACCGGGATGAAGAGCGCGGGTGAAACCAGACCGTACCCCGGTCGCTCCCAGCGCACCAGCGCCTCGGCGCCAACCCACCCACCCGCACCATCAACCTGCGGTTGCAAAAACAGCCGCATCTCACCCCGCGCCAGCGCCTGGCGCAAATCATGCTCCAGAGCGAAACGGGCTTGCAGCGCTGTGTGCATGGCTGGTTCAAAATAGCTTACGGCATTACGACCCATGTCCTTGGCTCGGTACATGGCGGTATCGGCCTCACGCAGCAGATCGTCCACGCTCTCCATGGCCTTGGGGAAAACGGTGATGCCGATGCTGGCGCTGATTTGGTAATCCAGCGCGTCGACGCGCAAAGGCGCAGCCAGCGCACTGCGGATCTTTTCCGCCACCTGGGTTGCCCACCGGGTGGCGTCCGCTTGCGCAGCGCCCAGATTCACCAGCAGCACCACAAACTCATCTCCACCCAGGCGGGCTACGGTGTCCTGGTCGCGCAAGGAGCCGGCAAGGCGCGCCCCTGTCTGCTTGAGCAGGCTGTCCCCAACCGCATGACCGCGCGCATCGTTGATCCGCTTGAATTGATCCAGATCCACGAACAGCACCGCGCCCCAACGATTGCTGCGCCGGGCGGCAGCCAGGGTTTGGGCCAGCCGATCCCGGAATAATCGCCGGTTGGGCAATCCGGTCAGGGAGTCGTAATAGGCCAGGTGATGAATCTCGGCTTCCGCCAGCGTGCGCTTGGTGATGTCCTGCTTGATCGCGACAAAATGGCTGATGCGCTCCTGATCATCGCGCACCGGCGTAATCGTCTGTTCTTCCGGGTAAACGCTCCCGTCCTTACGGCGATTAATCAGTTCGCCGCACCAGACGTACCCCGCCAGGATCGTGTTCCATAGCGACTTATAAAACGCCCTGTCCTGGTGACCCGAACGCACCAGGTCGCCGATGCGCTTACCGACCGATTCATTGAATGAGTAGCCGGACAGGTTGCTGAAAGCCGGATTGGCCCATTGGATCACGCCATCCCGGCCCGTGATGACAATGGCGTTGGCGGCGGACTGCAGCGCGGCGGATTGCAGGCGCAGCGTCGCCGTCGCTTCCGACTGAGCGCGCCGGGCCATTTTTCGCTCCAGCACCCCCTTGACCATGAAGGGCAACCGGATCAACCGCTCTTTGATGACATAATCCCACGCCCCGGCCTTGATGCAATCCGCTGCGGCTTCCTCGCTTATGGTGCCGGTCATAATGATAAAAGGCAGATTGGCGTCATGCGCCAGCGCAAGCTGCAAGGCCCGCATCCCGTCGAATTGCGGCAGAGAGTAATCCGAGATGACCAAATCAGGCTGATATTCCGTCAGCGCTTTGGTAAATTCCTCCTCGGTTTCCACATGAACCGATGTAAAAATCAGCCCTTCCTTATGCAACATGCGCACAGCCAGCTCCACATCAGTGGAAACATCTTCCACGAATACAATGCGCAGCGGAATATCGGTATCCATGGCGGTTATCCCGGTTCCTCGTGCCTTTACGCCACCGGCGATTGGTTAAGCAGCATCCAGTACATTCCCAGGTCCCTGACCGCAGCCGCAAACTTGTCGAAATCCACCGGCTTGACAATAAAACTGTTTACACCCAGCCGGTAACTCTCAATCACATCCCTTTCTTCCTGTGATGAGGTGAGCATAACCACCGGAATGACCCTAAGCCGGGGATCGGCTTTTATGATGCGCAAGACTTCCAGCCCGTCCACTTTGGGCAACTTCAAATCCAGAATGACGACCCTGGGTCGATTTTCAGCCTGGCGGTGACTAAATGCGCCACGGGCAAAAAGAAAATCCAGCGCCTCTTCACCATCAGCGACATGGACCAGCCGATTGGCGAGATGATTTTTTTTCAAGGCTCGCAATGAAAATTCGGCGTCATTGGGATTATCTTCGACCAGAAGAATTTCAACTTCAGCATGTTTGCTCATGGCGCGCCTCTTTCAAGGGTAGCGAGAAATGGAAAGTTGCGCCTTCGTTAATTTTGCCCTCGGCCCACACCCGCCCGCCGTGGCGATGGACAATGCGCTGGATAATCGCCAGGCCAATGCCGGTGCCCGCAAATTCTTCGGCTTTGTGCAGGCGCTGAAAGACGCCGAACAGCTTGTGAGTATACGCAGGATTGAAACCGGCCCCGTTGTCCTTGATGAAATAGACGTTCATGTTCGACTCCACACAGCCGCCAATTTCAATGAGGGGAGCTTCCTTGAGCGCCGTATATTTGACAGCGTTGGACAACAGATTGCGCCACACCTGTTGCAACAGGANNCGTCACCATCTCGTCATAAGCCGACTGCGCCAGCGCAGTCATGTCAATAAGAATGTGTTGCATGGCGGCGCGGGTCGCCCGCGACAGATTCAGCAGATCGGTGATTAGCCGATCCATCTGCTGGGCATTAGCACACACGATATTCAGCAGCCGGTTGCCCTCGGCGTCGAATTTGTCCGCGTAGTCTTCCAGGATAATGCGCGAGAAGCCGTCAATAGCCCGCAGCGGAGCGCGCAGATCATGCGAGACGGAATAGGCGAATGCCTCCAGCTCCCGGTTGGAAACCTCCAGTTGCGCAGTGCGCTCAAGCACCCGCTGTTCAAGTTTGGCGTTGAGTTCGCGGATTTCTTCATCGGCCCGCTTGCGCTGGGTGATATCCTCAAATATGGTCGCAAGGCGGCCCTTGCCGATTTGAAAAGCGCTGACGCTGTAGTGTCGCTGCGTCTGCGCGCAAACCTGTTCAAAGCGAATCGGTTCGCCGCTGAGCGCCACTTGACCGTAAATCCTGATGCATGGCTCCATTTCGATACCGGGGAAAACTGCTGTCACTCGCTTTCCCACAACATCGGCGGCGCTCAACCCGGTATGGGTTTCAAACGCGGGATTGGCGGCAAGAAACACGTAATCCACCGGACGGTTCTGCTCATCCAGTATGATTTCGTGAATGGACACGCTGCTGGTGGCGTTTTCAAAGAGGCCCCGGAAGCGTTCCTCACTCTCTCGCAAGATCTCTGCCGCCTGCGCCAACGCCTGATAATGAATTTTGCTATTCCCTTGCCAAATCCATCCCACTGCGGCGGCGGCAGTTGTCACCAGCAGCCCGATCACGGCCAGAATGAGCGTAGATCGCGAGCGCCAGGCTGCGAAGATTTCCTCGGTATCCACCTTGGCGACCATGAACCAGGGTGAATCCGGGATGGGTTTGAGAACCGCTACGACATCACTCCCGCGATAATCCTTCCCTTGCACCACACCTTCCTGGCCCAGCACCGCCATTACTGCCGGCACCTCTTTTCGGCTGAGAGGGATGCGTAGTGCGAGTGCCGCGCCCTTCTTGTGACGCAGCTCATTGATATACAGTACATTTTCACCATCCCGCCGAACCAGCAGGGTTTCAGCGCTAGGGCTGGGCTTGGGCCAGGACTGGATCAGGGGATAGAGAAACTGCCGAGCGTTAGTCTGGAGAATGATCGCGCCCAGCGGCTTGGTAGTTTCACCGTTTTCACCGTTGAGGGCGAAGAGGGGTGTAACAGCGCTCAGATGGGGCGCTTGCTCCGCGATGCCAGTGTGGAGATCAGTAAGCGCCGGCTGCTGTTCGCGTATGGCTTGATCCAGCGCCCGGAACTCTTCCGCAGGAAGTGGGCCGGAATAACCGCCAAGGCTCAAACGCACCTGTCCGCCGACGTCCACCAGCCGCACATCGGAATAATGGCTATACCTCTGGACAGCGCGAAAGCGCCCAAGGATTTTCTCGGTATCCTCCGCCCGTGGCGACGCCATCCAGCGCGTTACCCCTTCGATAAAAAATGATTTGTCCATGAACGCAGCAGCGCTTGCCAGTCGCTCGGCTCGCCACCCCGCGATCTGGTCCGCCTTCAACCGGGCAATCGTCTGGAGTTCAGCTTCGGCGCTTTGCCGCAGGAGCTGTTCCTGGCTGCGGTAGAGCCAGCCGCCGCCGGCCAGCACTATCGCCACCGTCGCCGCCAGCGCTGCCGCCAGCCAACAGGGAACGGCGTTTTTCCGTGCCATCAGCGCCTTCATGCATCAATCCTGTGGAAAGCTCGCTGCGCACTCATGCTCTTTTATACATTTGTTTCATTTATGTTTCTATTCAGATCAGGTTTGGCTAGAGGTGCAATGTCTGTGATTCTTCACCAGGCTTCGCCGATGTACAACCGGGTTTTCCAATAATCCGATTCATGATAGTAAAGTTAGTGATTCTTGTGGCATAACAGGTCGTTCGCAACCATAATCCCGGCGCGCAAGTCCAACTCCACCGGTTTCCTCTGAATCTCTACCAAGCCGCCTCGTCATGCAGTCCGAATTCGTCATTGCTCTGTTCGCATGGGTCGCTGCCCATCCCGGCTGGATGAACGCTGTAGTCTTCATCACCGCTCTGGCTGAGTCACTGACCATCGTTGGCGTTATTATCCCCGGCGCCCTGGTCATGTTCAGCTTAGGCGCCCTGATCGGTTTAGGGCACCTGGAATTCTGGTCAGCCTACTGGTGGTCGGCGCTGGGCGCTGTGGCGGGCGACGCCATCAGTTTCTGGATCGGCCGGGTATTTCATCAAGGCGTGCGCCGAGTCTGGCCGTTCACCAAACACCCGGAATTGATTACCCGCAGTGAGGAGTTTTTCCGCAAGCACGGCGGCAAGGGTGTTGTGTTTGGGCGCTTCTTCGGCCCGGTGCGCGGCACGATCCCGACCGTCGCCGGGATGATGGATATGACCTGGCGCAATTTCATGGTCGCCAATGTAATTTCGGCCATTTTGTGGGCGCCGGCCTATCTGATTCCCGGTATGGCTTTCGGCGCCTCGCTGGAGATCGCCTCGCGGGTGGCGGGGCGGCTGGTGGTGCTGATCCTGATCATCGTGGCGCTGCTGTGGGTGACGACCTGGCTGGTGAAGCATCTGGCGCGTCTGTTTCAGATTCACGCCACCGACTGGCTGCAACGGTTTTACGCCTGGAGCCGGAATCGGCGCTTTATCGGCCCGATCAGCGCCTCGCTGCTGGATCCCGCCCAAGGCGAGGCGCGTGGACTGGCGACGGTGGCGGTGTTGCTGCTGGGCGGCGTGGTGCTGACCAGTTTGAGCCTGAGCGCCGCTGGTCAGCAATTGCCGAGCGGCCTGGATCAAAGTCTCTACCACTTTTTCCAGGAACTGCGCACTCCGTGGGCCGACGCCCTGATGGTGTTCACCGCCGAACTGGGAGACTATCAGGTCATCCTGCCGCTGAGTCTGGTGGTGTTCGGCTGGCTGGTCTGGCGGCGCAACTCGGCGGCGGCCCGGCACTGGCTGATGGCGCTGGGTTTCGGCATGGCGACCAACCTGCTGTTCCAATGGCTGCTCCCGGTCGCCAGTCCGTCCGAGATGGGGCAAGGCATACCGGGCTATTCCTTTCCATCCAGCCACGCCACCTTCAGTACGCTGGCGTTCGGTTTTCTGGCGGTGCTGATCGCCCGCGAAATCCCGCTGGCCCGGCGCTGGATCGTCTATCTGGCGGCGGCGTTCATGATTGTGCCTATCGCCTTTGCCCGGCTCTATCTGGGCGTACACTGGCTGACCGATACGCTGGCGGGACTCTGTCTGGGCCTGATCTGGGTCGCGGCGCTGGGTTTAGCCTATAACCGCCACGCGGGAACCGGGCCGATCCACTGGCGTGGGCTGCTGGCCTATAGCGTCGTTGCGTTGCTGATCACCGACCTGCTGCACGTCAGCGTCGATTTTCGCGCCGACATGCAGCGCTATCGGCCAGAGCCGATCCGCCAGATGCAGGCGCGGGATCAGTGGTGGCAGGGCGGCTGGCGGCAATTGCCGCAACAGCGGATGGATTTCCGGGGCAACCGTCGGCAGGATTTCGTGCTGCAATGGGCCGGTTCGCAGGAGGAACTGGAACAACGGCTGCGCGAGGCCGGCTGGAAACCGGCGCCGACGGCAGATTTGAAAGGCATCCTGCTCTGGCTGAGTCCACAGGTGGAATTGCGGGAATTGCCGGTGTTGCCGCAGGTTCACGACGGCAGCGAAGATGATGTGAGGCTGGTGTACTACGGCGCCAATCCGAAAACCCGCTGGGTGCTGCGCTTCTGGGATATCGGAGTCCGGTTGCGCGACGGCAATCAGCCGATCTGGATCGGCAGCGTCAGCCAGCAGAAGCTGGAACCGCAGATGCGGTTGTTCACCTTCGCGGTGGACGATCCTCAAACCCGCGCGCCGGCAGATTTACTGACGCCGGCCTGGCAAGGATTGCGCACCCAGGTGGTGAAGGGCGCCAATCCCAATGAGCGGATCACCCTGATTGCCGACTGATGAGAGAACGACCATGTTAATGAGAGCGGAAACGTCCTGCCTGCTGGTGGTGGATTTGCAGGAGCGGCTGATGCCGGCGATCCACCAGGCCGATCCAGTCATCGCCACCGGCGTCTGGCTGATCGGAATCGCCCAGCGGTTGAATGTGCCGGTGCTGGCGTCGGAACAGTATCCACGCGGTCTGGGCCACACGGTGGCGGCGATCCGCGAACGGCTGCCGACGGACGCCTTTATGGAGAAAACCCACTTTTCCTGCGCCGCCGAACAGAATTGCATGAGGCGGATTGATCTGCTGGGCCGCGATCAGATCATCCTGATCGGCGC
>DEHY01000206.1:0-5458 GCA_002352185.1 Competibacteraceae bacterium UBA2788 | reverse complement strand
GCCGACACCGAGACGTTCCGCGCGATCAGCCGCGAGTTCCTGCGCTGAGCATGGATAGAACCACATCCTTGATGATCCCATTCTCCAGGTAATGTCCTAATGTCCATGGCCCATGCTCCCCTTCCGCGCCGTTCCTGCGTCGGAGTTCAGATCGGCGCCATCACCGTGGGCGGCAATGCGCCCATTGTGGTGCAATCCATGACCAGCACTGATACCGCCGATGTGGCGGCGACGACGGCGCAGGTGGCGGAACTGGCGCGGGCCGGTTCGGAACTGGCGCGCATCACCGTAAATAATGAGGAAGCCGCCGCCGCCGTGCCGCTGATCCGCGACCGGCTTGCCGCGCAAGGCGTGAACGTCCCGCTGATCGGCGATTTCCATTTCAACGGCCACCGCCTGCTCNNGTCGGGCGCGGCAGGAAGAAGGATGTGCAGTTCGCCACCATTGTCGAAATCGCCTGCCGCTACGACAAGCCGGTGCGGATCGGGGTCAACTGGGGCAGCCTCGATCAGGAACTGGCGGCGCGGCTGATGGACGAAAACGCCCGCGCCCCGGAACCGCAATCCGCCGCCGCAGTGATGCATGAAGCGATGATCGCGTCGGCGCTGGACAGCGCGCAGCGAGCCGAGGAGATCGGGCTGGGCCATAACCGCATCATCCTGTCGGTGAAGATGAGCGGAGTGCAGGATTTAATCGCGGTGTATCGCAAGCTGGCGGCGCGCTGCGATTATCCGCTGCATCTGGGTCTGACCGAAGCGGGCATGGGCAGCAAGGGCATCGTCGCCTCCACCGCCGCGCTGGCGGTGCTGTTGCAGGAGGGCATCGGCGACACCCTTCGCATCTCGCTCACCCCCGAACCGGGCGGCAGCCGGAGTCAGGAAGTGGTGGTCGCCCAGGAAATTCTGCAAGCCCTGGGTTTGCGCTCGTTCACCCCGGCGGTGGTGGCCTGTCCCGGCTGCGGCCGCACCAGCAGCGACTATTTCCAACATCTGGCCCAGGACATTCAGGCGTATTTGCGCGACCAGATGCCGCTCTGGCGCGACCGCTATCCCGGCGTTGAGGAACTCAAGGTCGCCGTGATGGGTTGCGTCGTCAACGGCCCCGGCGAGAGCAAGCAGGCCCACATCGGCATCAGCCTGCCCGGCGCCGGCGAAATCCCGGTCGCGCCGGTCTATGTGGACGGCGAGAAGGCCGTAACCCTCAAGGGCGAACGCATCGCCGCCGAGTTCCAGCAGATCGTGGCCGATTACGTAGCGCGCCGCTACGGCAGGCTGGAAACCGGTTCCGCCGCTCCTGTCGGAGATCGTTGAGGACAGAGCGCATCCGCTTTTGCCCAACGCGATTCCTTTTTACCCTGCTTCCGTTTCCAACTACTTTCCGCGCCACTTCACCCATCGCGCCAATCCTATGATCAATTCCTTCGAGCTGAAAAACGGTCGTCTCAAGCAGGTTCAGATCGAAAGCAAAGCCGATCTCGAACGTACCCAGCCTATCTGGGTTGACTTCGACGATCCCACCGACGAGGAGCGACTGTGGGCGAAGGAACTGTTCACGCTGATCCTGCCGGACGAAGACGATTTCGGCGACATTGAAGCCAGCGCCCGCTGTTTTGAGGACGCAACCGGCGCCCTGCAAATTCGCTCCGATTTTCTGCTCGACACTGCGGACGGTTCTCGCAACGTGCCGGTCGCCTTCGTCTTGAAACAGAACATCCTGTTCAGCCTGCATGAGGAAGATCTGCCGGTGTTCCGCCTGCTGCGGATGCGCGCCCGCCACCAGCCCGGCTACCTTGAAGACTGTTGGGATTTGTTGCTCGACCTCTACGCCACCGATGCCGAGTATTCAGCCGATGCGCTGGAGGGCATCTACGCCAATCTGGAGGAAATCGGCAATCGCACCCTGAAAGCCCATCTCACCGATGAAGCCGCCGCCGAGGTGCTGGCCAGCATCGCCGGTGAAGAAGACCTGAACGGGCGCATCCGCCGCAATCTGATGGACACGCGCCGCGCGATCTCCTTTCTGATGCGGCGGCGACTGCTCTCCCACGATCAGGTCGAAGATGCGCGCCAGATCGTGCGCGACATTGAATCGCTGGACGGACATACCTCATTCCTGTTCGACAAGATCAACTTNNAACTTCCTGATGGACGCGACGGTGGGTTTTATCAATATCAACCAGAACAAGGTCATCAAGATTTTTTCGGTGGTCTCGGTCGCCCTGCTGCCGCCCACGCTGATCGCCAGCGTCTACGGGATGAATTTCAAGGGCTGGTTCCCGGAACTCGAATGGGTTTACGGCTATCCCTTCGCACTCGGACTGATGGTGGCCTCAGTCATTGCGCCGTTCTGGTATTTCCGCAAGAAGGGGTGGTTGAAATAGCGTTGAGTCGCCGCCCTGCGGATTTCAGGGGCGATGTCGAGAGCGCCGGTTTCTGCTCTATTTGAGTTGTGGATCAACTCATCACGGGCAGGATGCCCGTGCCACATCCACAACCGGCTTAGGATTGCTATAGTCCTGGTTTCATCCGAAGATTCGGGGGCGGTAGCAATACCGCAAGACTTCGCAAAAGCGGTCTGGGAGAAAATGCCATGATGTATCAGCACATTCTTTTCGCCACTGATTTTTCCGAAGATGCGATGCAGATCGGGGAGCGCGCCCGGGACATCGCCCGGCTGTGTGGGGCGCGGCTGGGGATGATTCATGTGGTTGAGGACATCAATATCAGCCTGGGTGGAGGCTACGAACTGCTGCCGGTGCTGCCGGATTTGCCCGAAGAGGCGCTACTGCGGGAGTCGCGATCCCTGCTGGGAGAACTGGCGCAGCGCTTGGGTGTGGACGACGCCGAAACCTGGGTCGTCAGCGCCCCTTCCACCAAGGAAGGCATTCTCGGCGCGGCGCAGGAACACGGCGTGGATTTGATCGTGGTCGGCAGCCATGGGCGACACGGGCTGGCGCTGCTGTTGGGTTCAACCGCCAATGCCGTGCTGCACGGCGCTCAATGCGATGTGCTGGCGGTGCGAATCCGGCATTGAAACTCCCCCCTCCCCCCTTTGACAAAGGGGGCCAGCGCAGCGCGGGGCATCTCAAACCAGTTCATGCACAATCTCGCCCAGTCCCGCCCGCCGCAGCGCGTCGTTGAGCAATTGGCGCACCTCGCGGGCGGTTTCCAGCTCCAGGGCTTGCCGGGCCAGTTCACCGGCTTCGGCGTGGGTAAAACTGCGAATCGCCCACTTGACGCGCGGCACGCTGGTGGCGCTGGCGCTCAGACTGTCCACGCCCATTCCCAGTAACAGCACCGCCGCGCCGGGATCCGCCGCCATTTCCCCGCACAGATTCACCGGGCGACCGCTGCGATGACCGTGTTCGATGATGTAGGCGACGGTCTTCAGCACTGCGGGATGCAAGTTATCGTACAGACCCGCGACCCGGGCATTGTCACGATCCACCGCCAGCAGATATTGGGTCAGATCGTTGGTGCCGACCGACAGGAAATCCGCCCGCCGCGCCAGTTGCCCGGCCTGCCAGGCCGCCGAAGGCACCTCGATCATCACGCCGACCGGCGGGCGCGTCACCGGCCAGCCCTCCTCCCGCAGTTCCCGGTCGGCGCGCGCCAGCAGCCGCAACGCCTCGTCCAGCTCTTCGACGGTGGTGATCATCGGAAACAGAATCCGCAGGTTGTCGAGTTCGATATTGGCCCGCAGCATGGCGCGCAACTGGGTCACGAAAATTTCGGGATGATCCAGAGTGAAACGCATCCCGCGCCAGCCCAGAAACGGNNCTGGGAAACGATTCGCGCACCATGTAGGCGAATTCGGTGCGATACAAACCAATGCCCTCGGCTCCACTCTCGCGGGCGGCGGCAATATCGGTCAGCAGTCCGGCCTTGGCATATAACGGAATGGGGTAGCCATCCTGGGTTTCGGCAGGCAGATCGCGCAATCCGCCCAGGCCGGCGGTCAACGCAGCTTCCGTATCCATGATCTGCCGGTACTCGGCGCGGGTGGCCGAATCCGGGTTGACGTAGACCCGGCCATGATAGCCGTCCACGATGATGTCGCTGCCTTCAAACCGGCCCAGCGGTCGGTCGCCCAGACCCATCACCGCCGGAATGCCCATGGCCCGCGCCAGCAGGGCAACGTGAGACAGGGCTGAGCCGCGCAGGCACACGATCCCGGCCAGTTGTTCCAGCGGCACCGCCGCCAGATGCGCCACGCTCATCTCTTCAGCCACCAACACACAGCGCTCAACGGTGGATTCCACCTGCTGGCGGGGGCCAGCGCGCAAGTGGTGCAATACCCGCCGACCCAGATCGCGAATATCCTCGGCGCGGGTGCTAAGGTAGGAATCCTCGGCCTGTTCCAGTAATCGAACCCGGGCCAGCACGGCGTCACGCCAGGCTGTCGGCGCCCAGCGCCCGGCCCGGATGCCGGCGAGAGTGTCCTCAACCAGGCTGTCGCTGCGCAGCATCATCCGGTACACCGTGAACAGCGCCTGCTCGGTGGGCGGCAGCAACGGCACCAGCCGGTCGCTGGCCGCGCGCAATTCCTGTTCCACCGTAGTGATGGCGGCGTGAAAGACCGCTTCTTCGACGGCGACATCTTCAGCCCGGCGGTCGGGCACGTCGTCAAGATCGGCCAGCAAATGGGGAATCGTGACCGCACCCATCGCCACGCCCGGAGCGCCGGCCACCCCTTTCAGCGCTCGAGTGCTTGTATTCAGCGGGTTAAGCAATTCCTGAGTGGCGCCGCTGAGAATGGCGTGATTGAGAATGCTGGCCAGTTGGGCGGCGATAGTGACCAGAAAATCCACCTCGCCGGACTGGAACTGACGCACGGCGCTATCCTGGACGATCAGCACTCCCAGCACCCGGCGGTATTGAACCAGCGGCACACCCAGGAAGGCGTGATAACCCTCCTCGCAGACTTCGCAGACCGGATGAAAGCGCGGATGGCGCGGCGCGTCGGCTACATTCATCGGCTCCTGCCGCTCGGCCACCAGCCCGACCAGCCCTTGCTGGTAACCCAGCCGCACCCGCCCGACCGCTTGCGGATTCAGGCCGGCGGTCGCCATCAGCACATGGGAGCGATTGTCCTCGTCGGCCAGATAGACGGTGCAAGCGGCGATCTTCATGGCAGCACGAATCCGGCTGACCGTGATCGCCAGCGCGCTCGGCAAATCCGGCGCAGCGCCGACGTCCTGAACGATACGGCGCAGAATTTCAAGCATGGAGTGAGATTCCTTCCGGTTGAAAATTTTCTGGATTACAAAGTGAGCCATTATCGCAATGGAGGGTGACAGCATGGAATAACGTAATATGGTGTGCAGGTAATGCATAGCGGCTCCACAGCGGATACGACCCCAAATCCTTGGGCCTTGGTCGGCGGATTTGGCGACATATAGCAGTCCTATTTGAGTTGTGGAATTTGTCGTGGCACGGGCATCCTGCCCGTGCCACAT
>DEHY01000065.1 GCA_002352185.1 Competibacteraceae bacterium UBA2788 | reverse complement strand
GACTCGAACGCCACCGCCGCCACCATGCCCTCGTGGCGCTCGGTGTTATCAATATGGCGGGTGCCAAACAGAATGGCGAACACCACCAGCACCAGCGCCACATAAAAGGTGGTGTCCATCCAGATCGCCTGTTGCGCCGAGGCCGCCGGCATGGTCACTGCCGGATAGAGGCGCAGCACGTTGAAGCTGGTGGCGATAGCCTTCAACTGGATCGAGATGTAGGGCAGAACGCCCAGCACGGCGATCACAGTCACCATGCCCGCCAGCAGGCCGCTTTTGCCGTAACGGGAGGCGATGAAATCAGCGATGGAGGTGATGCGGTGTACTTTGGTAATCCGCACAATGCGCCGCAGCACAAACCAGAACAGCACCGCCATCAGGGTCGGCCCCAGATAGATCGGCAGGAAATCCACGCCGCTGACCGCCGCCAGGCCGACGCTGCCATAAAAAGTCCAGGCGGTGCAGTAAATCGCCAGCGACAGGGTGTAGATGTAGGGGTTGGCGATGATCGAGCGCCCCGCATCCGCACGCTGGTCGCCGTAATAGGCAATGCCGAACAGCAGCCCCATGTAGAGCAGGGCGCTGGTGATGATCACGCCATCGCCCAGCATCAGGGGGACTCCGCTGAATTGGCGCCGTCCGTCCTGGTAACAGCGTCCACCCGTGGCGCATGGTCCAGCGCTGCGGCGGGCGTGGAGTGTTCCGGCGCGCCCCGTTCGCCCGGCTCACGGATCTCCGAGCGCTCCACGACGATGATTAACAGCACGATGATCGCCAGCCAGAGCAGGTACAGGTACAAATACAGCACTGGGATACCGAAGGGCATCCACGCCTGATCGAAGAGATCCAGGAAGGGGTAGTTCAGCGCCAGCACTGCGCTGATGAACAGAATAACGATGGATTCCTTCGATTGTTGGCGCATGGTTTGAGAACGCAGTAGACGGTAGGAGTAATTCTTGTGATTGTCCGGGGCGCCTGGTTAGAAATGAGCCTGGGTTTTGCGGATTTCCACCATCTTGTCGGAGGCCGCCAGCGCCTGACCGAGAGTGCTGATCCCCTGTGCTTCCAGCAGATCCAGCAGCTTGAGAAACACCTGCGCCGTTGCCAGCGAATCGCCCAGTGCGGTGTGGCGGTCATGGACATCCACCCCCAGCCGGTCGGCGATGGCGTCCAGGTCGTGATCATCGGTGTAATCATGCAGATAACCGGACAGCAGCAGGGTATCCAATACCGGGTTGCCGAAACGGATCCCCGTTTTCTGCTCCTTGAGCTTGAGGAATTTCATATCAAAAGCCGCGTTGTGCGCCACCAGAACGGTTCGGTCGTCGCCGACAAAGGTGCGGAACTGCGGCAGCGCCACGGTGATGCCGGCCTTATCCTTGACCATCTCGTCCGTGATGCCGTGGAAGCGGATTGACGCCTTGGGAATCGGGCGTCCGGGATTGACCAGCAGGTCGAGGTTCTCGCCAGCCAGCACCCGGCGGTTGACAATACGCACCCCCGCGATCTGGATGATCTCGTCGCCCTTGGAGGGGGACAGTCCGGTGGTTTCGGTATCGAACACGACATAGCTGAGCGCCGCCAGCGGGTAATCCAGCAGATCGTTCCATTCCTCGCGATGCTCGGCCAGCGCAAAATCGTAGAATTCCGGTCGCTCCGGCAATTCCTGTGTCGGCTCCTGCCATTGCCGGGCGGAGGCCGGCAGCGGCAACCGCAGCAGGGCGTAGCCCGGTCGGCGGTGGGATTGGCTCCACAAGTCGCTGTTATGTCGTCGCAACACTTCGCCCACCGTGGTCGCGCCCACCAGATCCCGCACATGCTCGTTCAGCCAGCCTTCCAGCCGATCCGCAGGCACCGGCTTGCCGGGCCAGAGGATATCCATGTAAATCCGCCGGTTGCCCAACAGACATTCAATCTCGAAGGTGTTGCTGATCGCATCAGCGTGGAGTTGCTCGATCAGGTACTCCAGCAACAGCATGATCGAGTGGTTATCCACATTCAGCCACAGCGGCATCCCGATCATGGTGACGCGCAAGCCGTCCTGCTGTTGCAGATGGTGGATGACGCTCCCGATCAGATCGGTGGAATACACATCGTTCATCGGCCAACTGTTGGCGTACAAGTGGCGCAGTTCAAGCGTCATCTGCTGCAACCGCCGGCTAAGAAGCTCGCTCTCCTCGACGACCACCCGCTGAAACGCATGGCGCTGCGCCTCATCCATATCGGCGAAATGCATGACGGTTTCCGCCGCCGCCCGCAGGTTGGCCAGCGGCTGGCGCAAATCCTCGGTGCGGGTCTTGAGCAGGGAGCGGTCAACCTGCCGGGTCACGTCGCGGAAGGTGATGACGAAGGTGGACGCCCGTTCAGCAGTGTCGGGCAACAGGCTCATCCGGCAGTGAAACATGGTTTCGTCATCTACGGTGGCGCAGACGAATTCGGCGTCGCTGACCGGCTTGCCGTCGTTAGGGGTCTGCTGGCGGTAGCTCAGCAATTGCAGGGTGTTCTCAATGGGCGCACGGGTCCACAACTCATAGAGCGAACGGCCCAGCCCCAGCGCCTCGCGATTGGGCAGCAGTTTCGCTGCCGCCGGATTGTAAAGCAGGATGCGCGCTTCGCTATCACAGACCAATACGCCTTCGGACAACTCGCGCAGCACGGTTTCCAGCCACGCCTTCTGCTCTTCAATCTCGCGGGTGCCGATGGCGGTGGCGGCAGCGACTTCGCGCCGGGCCTTGTGCAAGGCTTCGCCCAGTTCCTGCAACCGGGTGGGGAAAAATCCCAGCCAGTGTTGGCGCGGCAATTCCACGGCATAACCGGGATTGCTGCGGGTGATGATCTGGGCGCTTCGCGCCAGCACCCCGAGCGGAATGAAGCAACGCCAGTCGAGCAGGGCCCAAACCGCTGTGATTCCGCCGACAATAGCGAACGCCGCCAGCGCCAGCCACAGCAAGATCGGGTCGCGCTGGTCGGGGTCCGGCGCCGTCTGGGACACCAGCCAGCCCAGCCCAATCAGGAAAGAAAGGGCCAAACCGACTGGAATCAGCCAGAGCAGCCAGAGCTTCCGCCGGTAGTTCATGGCGGGTCAGTCGGCTTCCGCCAGCAGCTCGCGGACCCGCTCCACCACTTCCTGGGTTGAGAACGGCTTGGTGATGTAATCGTCCGCGCCGAGCGCCAAGCCTTTTTCCCGTTCAACCTCGCGGCCCTTGGCGGTCAGCATGATGATCCGGGTGCCTTTCCATTCTGGATTGGCGCGAATGGCCTGGCACACTTCGTAGCCATTCTTGCGCGGCATCATGACGTCGAGCAGCACCAGATCGGGGGGTTCGGCTGCGATAGCCGCCAGCGCCGCCTCCCCATCGGAGGCGGTGCGCACCTGAAACCCTGCCTGTTTCATCAGAAATTCCAGGGACAGGACGATATTGGGTTCATCGTCCACCACCAGAATCTTGTTCGCCATATCCGTTCCCTCCGGTTGTCAGGCGTTCTCACTCAGGCGGGTATTATGCTGATTTTTCAGCGCCGTTGCGCACTCCAGCCGAATCAGGCTCGTCTGGCGAATCGGTCTTCCGCTCTGCTCCATCCTTGCTGGCTCCGCCGGCCTTGGCGAACGCTTCCCAGAATTTCTGCACCATCTCCATTGAATGGAACTGAGCCGGCAGCAGCGGTTTAAACATATTCAGCGCATCGAGGTTGATCACGCCGCGCTGCACACTGTCGCGCATGGTTTTCAGGATATCGTCGTGCAGAGGCTGTACGTTGGGCAGCCCCAGAAACTCGCGCATTTCCTGGGCGGTGGCCTCAACGCTGACATTAACTTTCATTAAGATGTTTCCTCATGCTTCGGGGCGGCAGGATTGCCGGTGCATTGCAAGGATGGCAGAAGTAGCGCCGGTCTTGCCACCGGCGTCGCCATGAATATTTTTTCAGATTGTGTAAAGCTAGTGGAAAACTGCGTCCTCGGCAATCGTTTAAGTCGCCGTCCGTGATCCAGACGCTGCGGCCAGTCGTTGCAGTGCAGACTGGCGCGGACGGACAGCAACTGATGGGTTTGCCGGCGAATGCCGTGGCGCTCCTATAGCAATCCTGTTTGAGTTGTGGAATTTGTCGTAGCATGGGCATCCTGCCCGTCAACTCATCACGGGCAGGATGCCCGTGCTACATCCACAACCGGCTTAGGGTTGCTATATTCGAGTGGCGGAAGCGTCGCCGATTGAGCCAAACCCATTTAGGGAAGTACCCAGCCCGGAGAATCCGGGCAGAGACGGTTGGGTGGGTCTTATGACGTTCTAAACAAGGAGGAAAGTAAAATGGTCAGCAGCTACCTGATTTGTGACCGGTGTGGACAGTTTGGCCCACCGGCCGGCTTTGTGAATCAGGACTATCTGCGACTGTGCTACCAGTGTTGGTACCAGGAACAGCAGGAGAACGCGCCGGACGCTAATCCCAATGCAGCCGATTTGACAATCGATCCAGCACACAAGGAAAACAGTGCGAGCGGGATTGGGAGCCTTGACGACCTGGCGCACCGCACTGAGCAATGACCCGATCAATCATGCAGCAGTTCATAACTGGACTTATAGGCATCTGCTAAAGCCGTCAGATAAACCTCGTTGACCTGCTCGGCATCCAATCCCAGCGCCGTCAATGTGGCCCAATCACATTGCTCGTAGGCGAGAGTACACGCCAGAACCTTGCCCAACAGTCCCTCATGGCGCAATAAGGCCGCGTTGATTTCATCATCCAGCGGCAGCGTCGCCAGCACATCAGACATTGGGGCCTGCGCGACCAGATCCAGTACCGACAACAAACCTACAGTGAAGCCCGTGTCGCGCTGTTTTAACCCCAACTGCGCCGCCAGCGCTTCGCACATCTTGCCGCGAACCAGGGCAATGGTCTGTAAATCGTCGCGGGTATTGTCCATGGCGGACATCGAACGCAGGGTGGCCCAGGAACGGATATTGCGCAAACCCAGCAGGGTTACAGCGCGCTGGATGGAATCGATGCGCCGCGACAGGTTGAAGTAGGCTGAATTGATGTAGCGTAGCAATTTATAGCTCAGAGAAACGTCCTGAGCGATCACCGATTCGATGGTTCTCATGTCGACGTCGGGCTGATTTAGTGCGCTAATCAGACGCAGAACCGTCAGATGATTGGTGGAAATGCCTTTGAACTTGAGCAGGCGGGGCTGGGAAAAATGACGTCCCTGAAAGAAGTTGAAACGCAGCGCCTGACACGATTCCAGAATTTCCTGATCTTCGATACCGCCGGCGATCAGGGCTACGCCTCGCTGTTTCAGCCGGGTGATGATCCGGTGCGCCTCCGAAGCCGGAGTGGTCAACATATCGATCCGTGCATATTCGGCGACATCCAGCAACGCCTGGTAGGCTTCGTTGTCGGTGTAGTTATCCAGCAGAAAATGGTGGCCCTGCTGGCGTAGCGCACGCAGCGCGTCTATCAAGGGCGCATCCACCATGATATCGGTGGTTACCTGGAACACCATTTGTGGTGAGGAAGCGATGGTGTGCTGCAAATATCCCTGCACGATCAGTTCGCGTGCGGCGCTCAAAAACGCCTTGCCGGAACCGACCAGCCGCTCCAGTCCAACCTCAGCCAGGGTGTCGAACAGCACTTGCGAACTGGATATTTCGCTATCGAGCAGACCGGTATTTTCGGCATCGGTGGGATGATAAGACAGCTCATAACCTTCCAACCGGAAATTCGCATCATAAATCGGCTGGCGTCCCAGGTAGATTTCCTTCATGGCCACTCCCGATCTCAGTTAATAAAGGTTGGACGCCCTGGTATTTTAGCAGAACGCTTGACGGGCCGAAGCGCCGACAATCCCAAAATTCAGCGTCACGCCCCATCATCCGCGTTCACAACCGGCTCCACCGGAATTTGCGGCTGCGCCCTATTGATGCCCAGTTGTGACAGCAACATGCCGGCAAACATCAGCGCGCAACCCGCGATCCCGCGTCCCGACAGGGTTTCATGCAGCAGCCACCCGCCGCCGAGCGCCGCAAATACGGTTTCCAGGCTGAGGATGATCGCAGCATGGGCTGGCGGGGTGTCGCGCTGGGCCACCACCTGCAAAGTGTAGGCAACTCCGACCGACAGCAGACCTCCGTACAGGATCGGCAACCCCGCCGCCCGCAGCCCGTCCAGGCTGATGGGCTCGGCGACGGCCGCTACGACCAGACTCAATGCCGCGCAAACGATAAATTGCAGACAGGCCAGCAGCACCGGCTCGACATGTCGCCCGGATAACCAGCCAATCACCAGCACATGGCAGGCCCAGAACAGCGCGCCAATGAGTACCAGCCCATCGCCATAAGCCAAGGTTGAATCATCGGAAAGGGTCAGCAGATAGAGGCCAGCCACCGCCAGCGCCGCGCCAGCCCACGTACTCCAGGGGGTTCGATGTCCCCATAGCAAGCCGAGCAGCGGCACAATCACTACATACAGTCCGGTAATGAAACCGGCNNGATCCGCGCCAAGATCGGCAGACCGCCGATTGAGCAAGAGCAGCGGCGCCAGTGACAATGCGCCCAACATGAAGCGAACACCGTTGTAGGTAAAGGGGCCGACATGCTCCATGCCAACCCGCTGGGCGACAAAAGCGAAACCCCAGATCACCGCCGCTAACAGCAAGAGCAATTCCGCTTTCAGCGTCTTGAGGGTCAATAGCATGTTGCTTGCTTACCTGGCTGAGGCCATTCGCGCCGGGCGCAACCGGCAATATCACCCGTCCGGGTTAGGCAAAGATCGTCGTTTGCCTTGCCCGGTGATGGAAAATGCTCAATAATCACAGTTCCTCCCACGCCGGGATGGCGGAACGGTAGACGCAGTGGACTCAAAATCCACCGGCCGCAAGGTCGTGAGAGTTCGAGTCTCTCTCCCGGCACCAATAGAATCCGTTTGTTGTCCTGCATTCCGGGCTGGTCTTCAGCCCTGTTTTTGATTTTCGCCCAAATATCTTGACGCAAGGAAACCTCCATGCCGCTGGTGCTGGCTGAAGCGAAAGACGCCATCGGCGTCATCGTGCTGAATCATCCCGAAAAGCGCAACGCCCTAAGCGAAGCGTTGATTAGTGAAATTACCGCTGCACTGGAGGACTTTCGGGCGCAGAACATCCGCGCCGTAGTGTTGCGCGCCGCCGCCGGCGTCAAGGTCTGGTCTGCCGGTCATGATGTCAGCGAACTGCCTGACCGTGGGCGCGATCCGCTGGGCTGGGGTGATTCGCTGCGCGTTCTGGTGCGCGCTATCCAGGAATTTCCCGCACCCATCATCGCCCTGATCGAGGGTGGAGTCTGGGGTGGCGGCTGCGAAGTGGCCATGGCCTGCGATATCCTGGTCGCCACGCCTGACGCCACTTTCGCCATCACCCCGGCCAAGCTAGGCGTTCCCTATAACCTCGGCGGCGTGCTGACCCTGATGAACATGATCCCGCTGCCGGTGGCGAAGGAGATGCTGTTCACAGCCCAGCCTATCCCTACATCACAGGCTTTGAACCTTGGCATGATCAACTACATTAAATCAAAGGAGGAAATCGAAGCCTTCGTCCATAATCTGGCAACGCACATCAGCGCCAATTCACCCCTGAGCATTGCAGTGATGAAGGAAGAATTACGGTTGTTGGCCAGCGCGCACGCTATTACCCCTGAGCTGTTTGAGCGAATTCAGGGACTGCGCCGCATCGTGTATGACAGTCACGACTATCAGGAAGGACTGAACGCGTTCCGGGGCAAGCGCAAACCCCGGTTTTCCGGTTCATGATCATCTCCGCTCGACTCATCCGCCCCCTCGCGCCGATCCTGAAAGTACAGCGGATCAGTCGGCATTCTGTAATAATGCCCACGCAGTTTCCATTCTGGAAAAACGTATAATTGCAGTGTCAATTCATTAAACGAGTTACCTGACATAGATACTATGACGACCGAAATCAAATCTCACGCCAAGGTTGGCGTTTACGTAGATGCCGCCAATATATCGCGCAATGGAGGCCAGCGCATGCAATACGATGTGCTGCGCGAGTTCGCTTGCCGGGATCATGCCGAACCCTTGCGACTGAATGTCTATCTGTCCTACGACGAGGAACGCGCCGAAACCAATACCGTCTATCGTGACAAGGCCCGCGCCTATCAGTCTGCCCTGCGCGAACTTGGCTATAAGGTCATCGAAAAACGGGTTAAATGGTTTCAAGACGAAGCCGGAAACCGCTATGGTAAGGCTAATGCTGATCTCGATATGGCGGTGGATGTGCTGCTGCAATCGGAGAATCTGGACCGGGTGCTGCTGGCGACAGGTGACGGCGATTTCGTGCAGGTGGTGCGCGCCTTGCAAAATAAAGGCTGTCGTGTGGAAACTCTGGCGTTCGACAATGTGTCAGAGGAACTGCGTCGGGAATCGGACATGTTCGTATCCGGCTACTTGGTGCCGGGTTTGCTGCCAACCCGGGGCGATGATTATTTTGCGCCGTTGTGGGGTGCAATGGGATCGCGGGTGCGTGGATACTGCTATCACCACGATGACAACAAGAGCTTCGGTTTCATGCGTTTTCTGGTGAAACTGTCGCCGTATCTATGGAAGACCGACTCCCGTGATTCGGACTCCCCGTACCGTACCGCGTTTTTTCACGATTCCAGCTTGCCGGAGGGTTTCAACGTGATGAAACTGCCGTCCCGTAACCATATTTTTGAATTCACCCTGGCCGAGCCGAACGGCAAGCAACCGGTCGCCACCGATATCGCCTTGGTTCATCCCACTCCATCCTGAAGGGAAGAATGGTCCGGGCGGGGTGGCGCGTTGGGGTTCGTTCTTGTCGAGAAGCATCATGCATAACGTCCGCATCCTGAAATCCCTGATTTTACTGCCCCTGGCCCTGATGCTGAGCATGACGGGAGTGTCCGCCAAGCCGGACGAACCGGTCACGGATACTGCCATCAGGACCTTGGCGCCGACGACCCGGCAAGCCTCGCTGGATCAGACGATTGCTGAACTGCTGTCCCGGCACCATTACCGGCAGAGCAAGCTGGATGATCGACTGTCCGCGCTGGTCTTGACTGCGTATCTCGATGATATCGATTTCAGCCGCGCCTATTTCCTGGCCAGCGATATCGCCGGGTTCGAGAAGTATCGCACCACATTGGACGACGCCCTGAAAAACGGCGATTTGCAGCCAGCCTACACTATTTTCAATGTTTACCTGCGCCGATTGGCGGAACGGGCTGCCCGGATTCAGACCCTGCTCCAGCAAGAATTCCGCTTCGACGCGGACGAGTCGCTGGAGATAGACCGCAAGAACGCGCCCTGGGCCAAAAACACGGCGGAACTGGATGAATTCTGGCGCAAACGGCTGAAGCACGAGATGCTAACGCTGATGCTGTCCGGCAAGGATCGATCCGCCGCCCGCGAGTTGCTGGTCAAGCGGTACGACAACCGACTGCGGCAGGCCCAGCAATCCACCAGTGACGACGTGTTCCAGTTGTATATGAACGCGGTCGCCCAAGCCTTCGATCCGCACACCGCCTATTTTTCCCCACGCAACACCGAAAACTTTAACATCCAGATGCGGCTGTCTCTGGAAGGCATTGGCTGTGTGCTGCGGATGGACGAGGAGCTGGTGACGGTGGTTGAACTGGTCACTGGCGGCCCGGCTGATCTCAGTCAGCAGATTAAGGCCGGAGATCGGATCGTGGCGGTGGCGCAAGGCGATGATGGCGCCTGGCTGGATGTGGTGGGCTGGCGGCTGGACGACGTAGTAGACCGCATTCGTGGTCAGCGCGGTACGGTGGTGCGGTTGAAGGTGCAACCCGGCAAGGCGGGCGTGGCGGCGGCGGAAAAAACCGTGCGGATCGTCCGCGACACCATCAAGCTGGAAAAACAGGCCGCCAAGAGCGAGATCAAAACGATCCGCAGCGCCGACGGACGCGATCTGCGGATCGGCGTCATCACCATCCCGGCGTTCTATAGCGATTTCGACGCAGCCCGGCGCGGCGATCCCAACTATCGCAGCACCACCCGCGATGTCCGCCGGTTGCTGGATGAACTGCGCGGCAAGGTCGATGGACTGGTGCTGGATCTGCGCGAGAATGGCGGTGGCTCCCTGCAGGAAGCAGTGGATTTGACCGGCCTGTTTGTTGGGGACGGTCCGGTGGTGCAGGTCAGAAATGCGGGCGGCAATGTGGAAGTCGAGAAGGACAGCGAACCCGGCCTAGTCTACGACGGACCGCTGGCGGTGCTGGTGGATCATGCCAGCGCCTCGGCCTCGGAAATTTTCGCAGGCGCAATTCAGGATTACGGGCGCGGCATCGTGATCGGCGATCCGACCTTTGGCAAGGGCACGGTGCAAACCCTGGTCGACTTGAGCCGCTTCACCAAGGCCAAGGAAGCGCAAGGCCAGTTGAAACTGACCATTGCCAAGTTCTACCGGATCAACGGCAGCAGCACTCAGCATCGCGGAGTTCGCCCGGATATCGCCATTCCTTCAACAGTGGACAGCGAAGAAGTCGGCGAGAGCGCCCAAAAGAATGCGTTGCCATGGGATGAAATCGCCGCTACCCGTTATCGCGGTGACCAGCGGCTGGCGACGCTGACGCCGGAACTGGCGCGACGGCATCAGGCGCGCATCGCCAGCGATCCGGATTATCAGGCGTTCTTGCGCGATTTGGATTTCACCAGGCAACAGCGGGAAAAAACCACGGTTTCACTACTGGAGAGCCAGCGCCGCGCCGAACGGGAGCGCATCGAAGCCTGGCAACGGGATCGTGAAAATCGTTATCGCGCCCTCAAGAATTTGCCGCCGCTCAAGGTCGGCGACGAGATTCCGGAGGGCAAGGATAGCGTGATTCCAGACGCAGCATTGGCGGAAAGCACCCGCATCATCGCCGATCTCATCCTGTTAAGTGGTTCTGGCAGCGCAGTGGTGATGAACCGTTAGCGTCGCCGCGATGCCAGTCACCCTGAATTTCGACCCAGCGCTGGCTGAACGGCTGGCCGCTGTGCTTGAGCGGCTGGAAGCGCAGTTGCCGACGGCGCCGACCGAGCCGGACTGGGAACGGTATCGGGCGTTTCGCTGGAGACGACTGGGTCAGCGCGGTTATCTACAGCCGGTGCGGCGCCCACATCGGTTAAGATTGGCCGATCTACGCCGGATTGAGGGCCAGAAAGCGGCCCTGGATTTGAACATGCGCCAATTTTTGGTCGGTCGCCCCTGTAACAATGTCCTGCTCTGGGGCGCACGTGGCACGGGCAAGTCTTCGCTGATCAAGGCGTTGCTCAATGAATATGCCGACTGTGGTCTGCGGCTGATCGAGGTGGATAAGCACGATTTGATCGATCTGCCGGATATTGTTGAGCCGCTTTACGACCGCCCGGAGCGATTCCTGCTTTACTGCGACGATCTATCGTTCGCGGCGGACGATTCCAGCTACAAGGCGCTCAAGGCCATGCTGGACGGCTCGATCAGCGCCGCGCCCGATAATGTGCTGTTATGCGCCACGTCCAACCGCCGCCATCTGTTGCCGGAATACCAGCGGGAAAATCAGGATGCCCGGATCATTGAGGGCGAACTGCATCACGGCGAGGCGGTGGAGGAAAAAATNNCGCTGGGCCTTGCAACGCGGGGCGCGCAGCGGGCGGGTGGCCTGGCAGTTCGCCTGCGATTGGGTCGGTCGGCACGATCTATAGCTGATCGGCGGAACCGCTCAATGTCTTGCTGATGGCTGGGAAGAGAACGACCCGCGCCAGGCAAGCCCTAAAAATAAAAAAGGGGATCGCTTCCGCGATCCCCACAAGACCTCCAAGCGAAAGAGCGAAGGTCAATCAGGAGTAATCACCCTTGTAGCTTTCCAGCGTCTTGATGTAGTTGGCGCGCTCGAATGCGGTCGGATCGGCGACATTACGCTGGCTCATCGAACCTTTCATCTGCGTCACCGAGACATAACCGTGTACCTCCATCCAGGTCCGCAGGCCGTCGCGCAAGGTGGTGAGGTACTCAATCCCGTTCTTGAGCAACGCTGAAGTAGTCATCACTGCGTCCGCGCCTGCCATCAGATATTTCACCACTTCGATGGGGGTATGGACGCCCCGGGTGGCGCCCAGCGAGGCCCGCAGCCGCCCATACAGCACGGCCAGCCACAGCAGCGGCAACCGGATTTCATCCGGCGTACTCAGTTGCAGATTGGGCGCCACCACCAGCTTATCCAGATTGAAATCGGGCTGGTAGAAGCGATTGAACAGCACCAGGCCATCGGCCCCGGCATCATCCAGCGCNNCCGCTGGTGGTCAGATCGGCAGGGATGTAATAAATGTTGAGTTCAACCCCCTTGGCCCCCGCCTGCTGCATCAACTGGGCGTACTCGATCCAGCCGGTGTTGGTGATGCCGTTCAGGCTGCCGATGACGGGGATATCCACCGCTTCCGAGGCTTTTCGCAGCAATTCCAGATAGCTGTCGGGGCCGACCGTGTAGTCGTCCACCTCTGGAAAATAGCTCAACGACTCGGCAAAGCTCTCGGTGCCGGCCGTCATCAGATGTTCCAGCGCCGCGCTCTCATGCTGCAACTGCTCCTCGAACAGCGAGAACATGACCACCGCCGCTGCGCCCGCATCCTCCAGGCGCTTGATTTGGGCCACGCTCCCCGACAGCGGCGACGCCGACGCCACGATGGGATGCTTCAGTGTCATCCCCATGTAAGTGGTTGTTAAATCCATAGGTGCTTCCTTCTGCGTACAGGATGTCAATGGCGGGCGGCCCGGAACCCCATAGGGTCGGAGCCGCCAGACACGCTTATTGTTTGAACTTCGGCTGGAACGTCGCGCCGCTGCGGGCCGCCATGTCCTCGTACACCGACCAGCGCCGGTTGATCGCCTCCTGAGCTACATCCATGAGGTATTCGGCTTCCTTGGGGTTGGTGTGGGTCAGCACCTTGTAGCGCACTTCGTTATAGGCATATTGCCGGAGCGGAATCTTCGGACGCCCCGAATCGAGAATGAATGGATTCTCGTTGGAATCACGCACCGCCGGGTTATAGCGAACCAGCGGCCAGTGTCCACATTCCACCGCCAGATGCTGTTGATCCAGGCCGCGCTGCATGTTGATGCCATGAGCAATACAGTGACTGTAGGCCAGAATCAGCGATGGCCCCGGATACGCCTCGGCCTCGCGGAACGCCAGCAACGCCTGTTGCGGATTCGCGCCCATCGCAATTCGCGCCACATAGACATTGCCATAGGAAATGGCTTGCAGGGCGATATCCTTTTTGCTCACCTGCTTGCCCGCCGCTGCGAATTTGGCGACTGCGCCCATCGGCGTGGATTTCGACATCTGGCCGCCGGTGTTGGAGTACACCTCGGTATCCAGCACCAGCACGTTCACATCGCGGCCAGTGGACAACACATGATCGACGCCACCGGAACCAATGTCATAGGCCCAGCCGTCGCCACCCATGATCCAGACGCTGCGCCGGACGAGTTGATCAGAGACGGCCAGCAGATGCTGGGCGCGCGGATCGTTGATTTCCCGCAACCGCTGTTTCAGCGTCGCCAGCCGTCCGCGCTGCTGGCGAATTTCGGTCTCGGTAACCTGTTCGGCGTTGATCAGATCGTCTACCAGATCCGCGCCAATCTGCCCCGCCAGCGCCCGCAACAGCTCATGGGCAAAGGCCAGGTGCTTGTCGGCGGCCAGGCGGAAGCCCAAACCGAATTCGGCGTTATCCTCGAACAGCGAGTTGGCCCAGGCCGGGCCGCGTCCTTCGTGATTGACGGCCCACGGCGTGGTCGGCAGGTTGCCGCCATAGATCGAAGAACAGCCGGTGGCGTTAGCCACCAGCAGCCGGTCGCCGAACAGTTGCGACAGCATCTTGACGTAAGGGGTCTCGCCGCAACCGGCGCACGCGCCTGAAAACTCGAACAGCGGCGGCAGGAATTGCACCCCGCGCACCGTCGAGAAATCCACCCGGCCACGATCCACTTCCGGCAGGGTCTCGAAGAAGCTGATATTGGCCTTCTCGCTTTCCAGCACCGGCTCCTTGGCCGCCATGTTGATGGCCTTGTGGCCCACTTTTTCCTTGCTCTTGGCCGGGCACACTTCCACGCACAGGCCGCAGCCGGTGCAATCTTCCAGATACACTTGCAGGGTATAACGGATTTCCGGGAAGCCACGGGCGTCAATGGGCGCGGTCTTGAACGCCTTCGGCGCGCTTTCCAGCTTCGCCTCGTTATAGAACTTGGAACGAATCACGCCGTGCGGGCAGACCATGCTGCAATTGCCGCACTGAATACAGATGTTCGGTTCCCAGATCGGCACGAAGCTGGAGATATTGCGCTTCTCCCACTGGGTGGTGGCGCTGGGATAAGTGCCATCCACCGGCAGGGCGCTGACCGGCAACTCGTCGCCGCGCCCGGCCATCATCATCGCCGTGACCCGCTGCACGAAATCCGGCGCATTGGCGGGCACCACGGCGGGCAGTTCCCGGAGACTGGTGGCCTGGGCCGGCACCGCGATCTCGCGCAGGTTGGCCAGGGTGTTGTCCACCGCCTCGAAGTTCTTGCGCACGATTTCCTCGCCCTTTCGCGCATAGGTCTTCTTGATCGAGTACTTAATCTTGTCTATCGCCTTGTCACGCGGCAGCACCCCGGAAATGGCGAAGAAGCAGGTCTGCATGATGGTGTTGATGCGGGTGCCCATGCCGTTGTCGCGGGCGACCTTTTCGGCGTTGATCCCGTAGATCTTGAGCTTCTTGGCGATGATCTCCGCCTGCGCCGGACGCGGCAGCCGATCCCAGCCTTCTTCCGGCTCGTGCGGGCTGGTGTTCAACAGGAACACCGCGCCCGGCGCCGCATTCTTGAGTACATCGCCCCGGTCGAGGAAGTTGAACTGGTGACAGCCGATGAAGTTGGCGGATTGCACCAGATAGGGCGCACGGATCGGGTCGGGGCCGAAGCGCAGATGCGAAACGGTCTGCGAACCGGATTTCTTCGAGTCGTAGACGAAATAGCCTTGCGCGTAAAACTCCGGGTCGTCACCGATGATCTTGATCGAGTTCTTGTTCGCGCCGACGGTGCCATCCGCGCCCAGCCCGAAGAACATGGCCCGCACCACCTTATCGGACTCAATCACGAAGCTGGAGTCTACGTCCAGACTGGTGTGGGTCACATCGTCATTGATGCCGACCGTGAAATGAGTCTTGGGCTTGGCCTTGCTCAGTTCATCGAACACCGCCTTGACCATCGCCGGGGTGAATTCCTTGGACGACAGCCCGTAGCGACCGCCGATGACCCGTGGCATGACGGCCATCGGCAAGGCGCCGGCGCCGTGCGCTTCCACCAGGGTGCTGACCACATTCAGATACATCGGCTCGCCGCTGGAACCGGGTTCCTTGGTGCGGTCGAGTACGGCGATGGATTTGACGCTGGCGGGCAGCGCCGCCAGGAAGTGACTGGCAGACAGAGGAAGAAACAGCCGAACTTGCAGCACGCCGACTTTTTCGCCGCTCTGGTTGAGATGGGCTGCGGTTTCACAGGCGGTCTCGGCGCCGGAGCCCATGATTACGATCACCCGCTCGGCGTTCGGATCGCCGAAGTAGTCGAACAAGTTGTAGCGGCGTCCGGTCAGATCGGCGAACTTGTCCATCGTCGCCTGAACGATGCCCGGCACCTTGAGGTAATACGGGTTACACGCCTCGCGGCCCTGGAAATAGGTATCGGGATTCTGCGCGGTGCCGCGAATAAACGGACGATCCGGGTTCAATCCGCGGGCGCGATGCGCCAGCACCAGATCATCGCGGATCATGGCGCGGATGTCGTCATCGGTCAGCAAGGTGAGCTTGTTGACCTCGTGCGAGGTGCGGAATCCATCGAAGAAATGGATGAACGGCAACCGCGCTTCCAGCGTCGCGGCATGGGCGATCAGCGCCATGTCGTGGGCTTCCTGCACCGAATTCGAGGCCAGCAGACAGAAGCCGGTGGGGCGCACCGCCATGACATCCTGATGATCGCCGAAGATGGACAATCCCTGGGTCGCCAGCGACCGGGCGGCGACATGGAACACCGCCGAGGTCAGTTCACCGGCGATCTTGTACATGTTGGGGATCATCAACATCAATCCCTGCGATGCGGTAAACGTCGTGGTCAGCGCGCCGGTCTGCAAGGCGCCATGCGCCGTTCCTGCTGCGCCTGCCTCGCTCTGCATTTCCATCACCAGGGGCACGCTGCCCCAGATGTTCTTGATGCCCTCGGACGACCATTGATCCGCCAGTTCGCCCATGGTTGAGGATGGGGTGATCGGATAAATGGCGCACACTTCACTGACGCGATAGGCGACGTAAGCTGCCGCCTCATTGCCATCGATGGTAGTAACTTGCCGTTCAGTCATTTGCGCTTCTCTTTGATTCGTGGCCCGCCGCAGCCGGCGGGCGGTGGATTCTGGCCGTTAACCCGCCTGTTCCGATGCTTCAGCCGGTTCGGGAATCAGCTCGATGGCGTGGCAGGGACACTGCTCGAAACAGACCGCGCAGCCGGTGCAGAGATCGTAGTTGTAGCGATAACGCTTGCCCGGCCCCAGCTTGATAATGGCGTCCTCCGGACATGCGCCGTAGCAGCCGTCGCACTCGTAGCAGTTGCCGCAGGACAGGCAGCGCTTGGCTTCGTACAGCGCCTCTTTCTGGCTCAGGCCGGCGATCACTTCCTGGAAGCTGCTCTTACGGCCTTTGAGGTCCAGGTGGCCCTGCGGGCGCTGGGCGGCGTCGGTGTAGTACCAGACATGCAGCTTGTCGAAAGTCGCCAGAGTATGCTTGGGCGGTTTGACGTAGGCGTCGCCGCGCAGCCAGGCGTCAATGTTGCGGGCGGCCTTCTTGCCATGACCGACCCCAATCGTGACGGTGCGGTCGGACGGCACCATATCGCCGCCGGCGAACAGTCCCGGATAGCCGGTCATCATGTTCGCATCCACCGTCACCACGCCATCGTCCTTGAATTCCACGCCCGGCACCTGACGCATGAAGCTGGTGTCCACATCCTGACCCAGCGCCATGATCAGCGCATCGGCTTCCAGAGTCTCGAACTGGCCGGTGGGTTGGGGCCGCCCTTTGGCATCCACCTCCATAATTTCGACGGTGAAGGTGGTTTCATCAATGCTCTTAATGGTGCGCAGCCAGTGAATCTTGACATCTTCTTCGAGCGCTTCGGTGGCCTCGAAATCATGGGCGGGCATGTGAGCGCGGTCGCGGCGATAAATGATCAGCGGCTCGTAGCCAAGGCGCTTGGCGACGCGGGCCGCGTCCATCGCGGTGTTGCCGCCGCCATAGATCGCCACCCGGCGACCCAGTTTCGGCGCGTTGCCGGTTTCCACATCCTTGAGGAAGCTGATGGCGTCCAGCATCTTGCCCGCGTCGCGGGACGGGATTTCGGTGCGCTTGCTGATGTGCGCGCCGACGGCAATGAACATCGCGTCGAAATTTCCCGCCTGCTTCTCCGCCAGCAGATCGTCCACCCGGTGATTGAGAACGATTTTGACGCCCATGTTCTCGATGCGCTTGACCTCGGCGTCCAGCACGTCACGCGGCAGGCGGTAGGAAGGAATGCCGAAGTGCATCATGCCGCCGGCCATCGGCCCGGCTTCGTGGATTTCGACGCTGTGGCCCATCCGCGCCAGGTGATAGGCGGCGGACAGCCCGCTGGGGCCGGCCCCGACCACCAGCACCCGCCTGCCGCTGGGCGGGGCGGTGATGGTGAACTGCCAATTCTCCTGCAAGGCCAAATCGCCCAGAAACCGCTCGACTGCATGAATGCTGACCGACGAATCCAGCTTGCCCCGGTTACAGGCGCTTTCGCAGGGGTGGTAGCACACCCGTCCGTGAATGCCCGGCATCGGGTTATCATGGGTCAGGGCCTGCCAAGCCTCCTTGAAGCGGCCCGCCTGGGCGTGGGCCAGCCAGGCCTGAATATTTTCGCCCGCCGGACAGGCATTGTTGCAGGTGGGCAGCAGATCCGCATAAATCGGTCGTTGGATACGCTGTGGGCCAACATTGCGTTTTTCATGCGTCAGGTCCAGCGGGCGCGTCATATTGATGGGCTTGTCAGTCATCGTATGCTTCTCTTCGCAAATCATCTGGTGTTAAGGAGCGACTCTTCGTCCTGGGGAGCAGAGAGAGTCTGGTGGTTGCAACCAGCACCGCCGGCCAATCGTTGTGCGGAAAAGGGTTCAAGAAGTATGGGCAAGGTCAGCAGGTTGTACAGGGCCGGTCGTTTCGCCCCGTTAAAGGTAGAACATTTTGGTAGGAAGTGAATATGTGCAACCAACGCGGTTGGATGTGTCCTACGCTTGGAATGCAATGCCTTGGCGCTTGCCCCTTCGGAGAGGAAATTTCATGGCCGATTCCGCTGCATACACCGCTGTCGCCGAATCCGCGCAGCGGCTGGCGATTCAGATTCGCGGCCAGGTGCAGGGTGTCGGGTTCCGGCCTTTTGTCTACCGGCTGGCGGGTGAATTGAAGCTGCGCGGCTGGGTGTGCAATGACGCTGCCGGCGTTACGATTGAAGCGCAGGGTTCGGCGACCGATCTGGAACAGTTTCTGGCGGCGCTGCGTCAACCGCCGCCGCTGGCCCGGATTGATGCGATGCAAACCGCAACGTTGCCGGTGCGCGCCGCTGAAACGAATTTCGTGATCCGCGCCAGCCGCGCCGGCCCGGTTCGTGCCGAGATTGCGCCCGACATGGCCGTGTGCAACGATTGCCTGGCCGAATTATGCGATCCCGCCGACCGCCACTATCGCTATGCCTTTATCAATTGTACCCATTGCGGCCCGCGCTACACCATCACCCGCGCCATTCCCTACGACCGGCCCAACACCAGCATGGCCGGTTTCCCGCTCTGCCCGGACTGCGCCGGCGACTATCATGATCCCGCCGACCGTCGCTTTCACGCCCAGCCGGTGGCTTGTCCAGCCTGCGGGCCGCGCCTGACGCTGCGCGATGCCCAGGGTCATCCGCTGGCCGTGACCGACGAGATCGCCGCTACGCTGGATCTGTTGCAGAACGGCGCGATTGTGGCGATCAAAGGCTTGGGCGGCTTTCATCTGGCCTGTGATGCGCGCAATGCCGTGACCGTGGCCCGGCTGCGCCAGCGCAAGCAGCGCGAAGCCAAGCCGTTTGCGGTGATGGCGGCCAATCTCGCGTCATTGACGCCGTGGGTCGAATGCAGCGCCAACGAACGGCAACTGCTGGAAACGCCGGAGCGACCCATCGTGCTGGTGAACGAACGGCCCGGCGCAGCGGCAGAATTGACGGGCGTTGCGCCCGGCGTCAATCGGCTCGGCGTCATGCTGCCTTATACGCCCCTGCATTANNGCTGGTGATGACCAGCGCCAATCCCGGCGGCGAACCGCTGGTCATTGATGATGATGAGGCGATTGAGCGGCTGGCGGGCATCGCCGATGCGTTTCTGACCCATGACCGGCCCATTGCCGCCCGCTGCGATGACAGCGTGTTGCATTGGCAGGGGCCAGCGCCCGCATTCATCCGTCGCGCTCGCGGTTATGCGCCACGCCGGATCAATCTGCCTGCTGCCGGTCCCTCGGTGCTGGCGTGCGGCGGCTGGCTGAAGAATACGATCTGCCTGACCCGCGATGCGCAAGCCTATCTGTCGCCGCACATTGGCGATCTCGACAACGCCGCCGCGTGCCGCGCTCTGGAGGAAATGGCGGAACGATTGCTGGATACGCTGCGCATAGTCCCGGAGCGGGTCGCGTGCGACCTGCACCCGGATTTTCATAGCAGCCGCTTTGCCGCCGCCTTTGCCGCTGAACGCGGCTTGCCACTGATTCCGGTTCAGCATCATCACGCTCATATTGCGGCGATTGCGGCTGAATGCGGGCTACAACGACCGCTGCTGGGGCTGGCGCTGGACGGCGTGGGGCTGGGCCAAGACGGCGGCAACTGGGGAGGAGAACTGCTGTGGGTGGACGGCCCGGCGCTTCGCCGCCTGGGTCATCTGGCGCTGTTGCCGCTGCCCGGTGGAGATCGCGCCGCCCGCGAACCGTGGCGAATGGCTGCCGCCGCGCTGCATAGCCTCGGACGCGGCTCTGAGATTCCGCGCCGCTTTCCCGGCCCGCTGGCGGAGGCCGTGCGCGGCTTGCTGGAGCGCGGTATCCACTGTCCGCCTACCAGCAGCGCCGGACGGGTGTTTGACGCCGCCGCCGCGCTGCTGGGCCTGCGCCAAACCAGTGATTATGAAGGCCAGGCGGCGATGGAACTGGAAGCGCTGGCTGCGACCTATGGCCCCGCTGAACCGCTGGCCGAAAGTTATCGGCTGACTATCGAAGGCCATCTTGATCTGTCGCCACTGCTGGCGTGGCTGGCGGATCATCCCGCTGATCCCCAGCGCGGCGCAGCGCTGTTTCATGCGACGCTGGCCGCAGCCCTGGCGGATTGGGCCACGCACGCGGCCTTGCGCGAGACGGTGAGCGACATTGCCTTGGGCGGCGGCTGTTTTCTCAACCGCCTGTTGAGCGTTCAGGTGCGAAGCCGGCTGGAGCAGAACGGGCTGAGGGTTCACGAAGCCCGTCAGGCACCGCCCAATGATGGCGGCCTGAGCCTAGGCCAGGCGTGGATCGCGCTGCTTCCACAACTTAAACAGGAGCGCTATTGGGCGAAATAACCGGGAGTGGCTTTACCGCCAGATTAAAAAAGCCGGGGTGCGATCCCCGGCTTGGTTTTTGACTCTCATCCCTTCAAAGCTGCCGGCAGGGGTGAATCTGCCGGAAATGAAGTTATTGGCAGGTTTGGGAAAGCTTTACCACTTGCCCGCGACCGGCAAATCGCCTTGCAGACCGAAGCTGCCGAAGTAGCAGCGATCCACGCCGCAGCCGTCCCATGCGCCATTGCCGTTGTAGTCCAGATACCAGGCGCCGTTGCGGAATACTCCAACCTTGGCTTTGCCGTCGCCGTTCCAGTCGCCCGCCGCCGGCAGATCCCCGGCCTGGCCGAAGCTGCCATACAGGCAGAGATCCTGCCCGCCGTCCTGCTGGCAGCCATCCCACGCCCCATTGCCGTTGTAATCCAGATACCACGTCCCGGCGCGGAATACGCCCACTCCCGCAGGAACGCCTCCATCCCAGTTCCCCGCTACCGGCAGATCACCGGCCTGGCCGAAACTCAGGCACAGATCGGCGCTACAGCCATCCCAGGCACCATTGCCGTTGGCGTCCAGATACCACTGGCCGTTGCGGAACACGCCGATTTTGGCGAAGCCGGTGCCGTGCCAGTCGCCCGCCACCGGCACATCGCCGGGCGCGCCAAAGCCGCTGTAGCAACCGTCAGCGACGCAGCCGTCCCATTGCCGGTTGCCGTTGCGGTCAATGAACCATTGACCCGTGCCGGAACGCAACACCCCGATGTAGCTCTTGCCGCCGCCGTCCCAGTTGCCCGACGCGGGCAGATCGCCGGCCTGCCCGAAGCCGGTGAAGCAGAACTCGGTGCCGCAGCCGTCCCACGCGCCGTTGCCGTTGGCGTCGAGGAACCACTGGCCGTCACGAAATACGCCGACGGCAGCGCCGGTCGCGGGTGGGGCGGAAGAACTCAACTCCACCGCGCCAATGTCCACCGCGTTCCCCGCAATGCGCGGAAAACCGGCTCCCCGCTGGTCAGTGGTTATGCCTGCCGGAATGAGCGCGTTGTTGCCGGCGTCAATCATCAGGCTGCCCGCCACCGGCAGATGGGTCAGGGTCGGGCCGCCATTGTTGGCGAGCGGACCAATGGCGGTACTGATTAAGCCAGTTAGAATCATGTCGCTGGTTGCTAATGCTAATGGAGTAGTCAAACTATAACTATTTGAAAGTCCTAAAATTCCATTTTCGCCAAATAGATTGTTGCCTAACGAAGTGAAAAATGAGCAAAAACAATTCCTTTTTTCAAAAAAAGGTGAAGGGTCTTCAGTGTTGCCTGATAGCACACTATTCCCAATCTTCACGCTGTCAGCCCTAATCCCACCAGCAGTATTAGCAGTATTTTTTGCTATAGTGCTGTTGGTGATAGTCAAAAAAAGACCACTACTGAAAATGCCGCCACCGTTGTATAGAGCCGAATTACCCGATATAGTACTGTTAGTGATAGTCAATACACCAATATCATTAGCAATACCACCACCATTAATCTGAGCCGAATTACCTGATATAGTGCTATTTTTGATGGTTAAAGTGCCTCCGTTATTAGCGATACCGCCACCCTGTTGGGCAGAGTTATTTACCAAAGAACTATTGGAAACTGTTAGCGTGCTTCTATTCGTGATACCACCACCATTAGCCCAAAACCCATCCTTGATAGTTAATCCGGAAATGCTATTTATACCGCTATCAATAAGGAACACAGGCACAGAATTATTACCGCTAATCGCTAGCACGTTTGCGCCGGGTCCGTTAATAGTGATGTTGCTATTAATCGTCAATCCCCTGCCAATTAAGGTAATGGTTCCATTTAAGCCATTTTGGAATGCGATGGTGCCTCCACCTACAGCGTTGGCGTCAAAAATCGCTTGCCGTAGCGAACCCGCGCCACTGTCGTTGAGATTGGTGACAGTAAAGGTTGCCGCACTCGCAGGAATGCTATAAATAGACAATAAAATCAATAATATAAATAAAATGGGGGGGGTAACTGACGACCTGACATGGTGACTCCTTTGCCGCAATGGCGATGACTGACGGTTGTTGTTTGCATTTGGATGCACATTTACATTTGGGTAGTCCTGTAAAAAGT
>DEHY01000114.1 GCA_002352185.1 Competibacteraceae bacterium UBA2788 | reverse complement strand
CGGTTAACTGCGGTGTGCCCGATAACAAACACGCTGTCCGCATCCCGGATGCCAGCGGGTCGGCGGATCAATGACGGAGGTGGCTTATGGCGGAATCCAGTACGCTTGCCCAGACAATCCGCGACATCGTGCAACGCCACGATGGTTTACCGACCCGGCTGCTGCAAATCCTGCGCGAGACGCAGGATAGCCTGACATGGCTTTCGCCCGCAGCCGTGGAATGTGTGGCCGGGGAACTCGGCATCTCACCGGATAAAGTGCGTAATGTCGCCGAGTTCTACTCCTTCCTCTACACCCAGCCGCGTGGCTCCTATGACATCCTGTTCAGCGACAACATCACCGACCGGATGCTTGGCAGCCGCGAATTGCTGCATTACCTCTGCGAGCGGCTGGGCGTAGAGGTCAACGCCATCCGCGCCGATGGGCGGGTCAGCGTTGGCGCTACCTCCTGCACCGGCATGTGCGACCAGGGACCGGCCGCGCTGGTGAACGGCTATGCGCTCACCTGCCTTGATAAACCGCGCCTGGATCGGATCGTGGACCTGGTGAACCGCCAAACGCCGCTGGCGGAATGGCCGCGCGAGTTCTTCGAAGTCGTCAGCAACATCCGCCGCGCCGACATTCTGCTGGGGCGGCATTTCGCCGACGGCGCGGCCTTGCGAGCGGTGTTGCGGCGCGGCCCGGAGGCGATACTGGAAGAAATGGTGAAATCCGGTCTGCGCGGCCAGGGCGGGGCGGGCTTCAAATCAGCCGCCAAGTGGATTTCCTGCCGTAACGCCCCGGGTGAGGTGAAGTATGTGGTTTGCAACGCCGATGAAGGCGAGCCGGGCACCTTCAAGGATCGAGTGCTGATGCAGGACTTCGCGGATCTGGTGTTCGAGGGTATGACCCTGTGCGGTCGCGTAATCGGCGCCCGTCAGGGGTTCGTCTATCTGCGCGGCGAGTATCGCTATCTGGTGGATGCGCTCCAGGCGACCCTGCGCCGCCGCCGCGAAGTCGGGCTGCTGGGCGAGGCCATCCTGGGCGATCCGGGCTTTTGTTTCGATATTGACATCCATATGGGCGCCGGGGCCTACGTCTGTGGCGAGGAATCGGCGCTGATTGAATCGCTGGAAGGCAAGCATGGCGTACCGCGCATCCGCCCGCCCTTCCCGACGACGCACGGTTATCTGAATAAGCCGACGGTGGTCAACAATGTGGAAACCTTCGCCGCCACGGCCAAGATTGCGGTGGAAGGCGGCGAGTGGTTCGCCAGTCGCGGCACCGCCGAATCCAAGGGCACCAAGCTGCTGAGCTTGAGCGGCGACTGCGAGCGGCCAGGCATCTACGAATACCCATTTGGCGTCACCGTGCGGCGGGTGCTGGAGGATTGCGGCGCGCGGAACGCCCAGGGCATCCAGATGGCCGGCCCCGCCGGGCACATGATTTCCGCCAGGCAATTCGACCGGCGCATCTGCTTCGAGGATTTGGCTACCGGCGGTTCGTTCATGGTGTTCGACCAAAGCCGCGACATTCTCGATGGCATTCGCAATTTCGCCCATTTCTTTGTCCACGAGAGTTGCGGGTTCTGTACCCCCTGCCGGGTCGGCACCTCGCTGATGCGCGATCTGGTTGACAAGATTCATGCCGGCCACGGCGCCCGCTACGATCTGGAGGAGATGCGCAAGCTGGGACGGCTCATGCAGGTGGCCTGTCATTGCGGCCTGGGCCAGACCGCGCCCAATCCAGTGCTGGATAGTCTCGATCAGTTCCCGGAGTCCTGGGAGCGGCGGCTGCGCTCCACCACGTTTGAGCCGGCTTTTGATCTGAACGCGGCGCTGGACGACGCCCGGCGGTTGACGGGCCGCAGCGATCCGGGCGCATACCTGAACGAGGAAGATCTGCTGGTAGGAGCGATGCCATGAGCGAGGAACAGCATTTCATTCTGGACGGGCGGCGGATTCCGTTCGAGGACGGTCAAACCATCATGGAGGCGGCGCGGGCCGCCGGCGTTTATATTCCACATTTGTGCTTCAACCCGGAATTTGCCCCGCACGGCAGTTGCCGGGTGTGTCTGGTCAAGGTCAATGGCCGAGTGCAGGCTTCCTGCACGCTACCCGCAGCAGCGGGCCAGACCGTGCTGAGCGACATCGAGGAACTGCGCGAGATCCGGCGCGGCATCCTGCAAATGCTGTTCGTCGAAGGCAATCACGTCTGCCCGGCTTGCGAGAAGAGCGGGGCCTGCCAGTTGCAGGCGGTGGCCTATTACGTCGGGATGCTGGCCCCTCATTACACGCACTTCTATCCGCGTCGGCCGGTGGATGCATCGCACCCGGATGTCCTGATCGATTTTAACCGTTGCATCCTGTGCGAGTTGTGCGTGCGGGCCAGCCGCGACGTGGACGGCAAGAACGTGTTTGCAGTGCAGGGGCGCGGCATCTCGGCGCATCTGGTGATCAATACGCCAGCCGGCAAGCTGGGCGCGACCGATTTCAGCGTTGAGGACAAGGCCGCCCAGGTCTGCCCAACCGGAGCGATTCTGATCAAGCATCAGGGTTACGGAATCCCCATCGGCCAGCGGCTTTACGACCGTAAGCCGATCAATGTGGTGGGCGACGTGGCGCAAGCGTCGGAAAGCCAGGGAGGGCGCCGTCATGACTGAACCACGCTTGAAAGTCGCCACCTGTTCGCTGGCCGGCTGCTTTGGCTGCCACATGTCGCTGCTCGATCTCGATGAGCGGCTGTTCGATCTGGCCGAGCGGGTGGATCTGGATCGCAGTCCGCTGACTGATGTCAAGGAACTGGGCGAGTGCGACGTTGGCATCATTGAGGGCGGGGTCTGCAATGTCGAGAACGTCCATACGCTGATGGAGTTCCGGGCGCGTTGCAAGGTGCTGATCGCCATGGGCGCCTGCGCGCTGAACGGCGGCATCCCGGCGATGCGCAACCAGTTCGTGCTCAAGGACTGCCTGGAAGAGTCCTACCTGCGCGGGATCGGGCTGGTCAATCCGCAGATTCCCAACGATCCGGAAATTCCGCTGCTGCTCAACCGGGTGCATCCGATCCACGAAGTGGTCAAGATTGACTACTTCCTGCCGGGGTGTCCGCCATCGGCGGATACGATCTGGACCTTTGTCAGCCAGTTGTTGTCCGGCCAGCCGATCACGCTGCCCTATACCCAGATTCATTACGATTGAGCGAGGCGCGCCATGAGTACCCTGGAAACGGCGGCACAGCCGGAATATCTGTGCCGGATCGCCATTGACCCGCTTAGCCGGGTCGAAGGTCACGGCAAGGTTACGCTCCTGGTGGATAAGGATCACCATATCCGCCAGGCGCGGTTGCACATCGTCGAATTTCGCGGCTTCGAGAAATTCATCCAGGGCCGGCCCTACTGGGAAGTTCCGGTGCTGGTGCAGCGGCTGTGCGGCATCTGCCCGGTCAGCCACCATCTGGCGGCGGCCAAGGCGGTGGATCAACTGGTCGGGGCGCGGGACATTCCGCCGACCGCCGAAAAGATGCGTCGGCTTATGCATTACGGCCAGACTCTGCAATCGCACGCCGTGCATTTTTTCCATCTGGCTTCGCCGGATTTCCTGTTCGACTTCGACGATCCCACCGCGCACCGCAATATCGGCGGAGTGATGGCCGATTTCCCCGATATCGCCCGCCAGGGGGTGCGGTTGCGCAAATATGGGCAGGAAGTCATCCGCATGACCGCCGGCAAGCGGATTCATGGCACCGGGACGGTTCCCGGCGGGGTTAACAAGGCGCTGACCCTGCAGGAGCGCAATTACCTGCTGACGGATCTCGATCTGATGATTCAGTGGGGATGCAACATCCTGAAGCTGATGAAGAAAGCCTATGAGGCGAATCCCGGTTATTTCACCTATTTTGCAACGATCCGCTCCAGCTATCTCAGCCTGGCGCGCGCCGATGGGGCGCTGGATTTGTACCATGGCGGGCTGCGGGCCAGGAACGAGCAGGGCGGGATCATCTTTGACCACCTGGATTACCAGCGCTACTACCAGGTGATTCACGAACAGGTGAAGCCGTGGAGCTACATGAAATTCCCGTTCATCAATTCGCTGGGGCCGGATAAGGGCTGGTATCGGGTGGGGCCGCTGGCTCGAATCAATAACTGCGATTTTATTGCCACGCCGCTGGCCGAGGAAGAACGGCGGGAGTTTATGGCGTTGGGTGGCGGGGAATTGATTCATGCGACCTTGGCCTATCACTGGGCGCGAATGATCGAGCTGTTGCACTCCGCCGAGGCGATTAAGGAATTGCTGCTTGATCCGGATATCTTCGGCGATGAGTTGATGGCGTGCGGCGAAATGGTGCGGGAAGGCATCGGCGTGATTGAGGCGCCGCGCGGCACGCTGTTCCATCATTACCGGATCAATGAAGATGGCTTGATCGAGAAGGCCAACCTGATTGTCTCCACTACGAACAACAACCAGGCGATGAATGAATCCATTCGCCAGGTGGCGGAGCGTTATCTGAGCGGCAAGGAGCTGATCGAGCCGCTGTTAAACCAGATCGAAGTCGCCGTGCGGGCCTACGATCCCTGCCTGTCCTGCGCGACGCATGCCCTGGGCCAGATGCCGCTCTACGTGGAATTGGCGGACGAGGAGAGTGGGGCCATTGTGGGTTGTCTGGTGCGGGATGCCGATGGAACTGTCCGCGACCATCTCTAAACCACCATGCCCCAGCATTCTGATTCTTGCCTGCGGCAATCCCAGCCGAGGCGATGACGCGCTGGGGCCGCTGTTTCTGGAACGGCTGGCGGCGGAACGGGAACGGTGCAGTGATTGGAGCGGCATCGAACTGCTGACCGATTTCCAGTTGCAGATCGAACACGCCGTTGATCTGGAAGGTCGGGCGCTGGCGCTGTTTGTGGATGCCAGCGTGTCCTGTCCGCCGCCGTACCGGTTGACCCGTCTTCAACCCGCCTGTGACGCCAGCTATACCAGCCATGCGCTGTCGCCCGCCGCTGTATTGCATGTCTACGCGCAAGTTCATCATGCTCCGCCGCCGCCCGCGTTTCAACTGGCGATTCGCGGCGAACGCTTCGAACTTGGTGAACCGCTCAGCGCAACGGCGGAAACGAATCTTGCAGCGGCGCTGGACTTTGCCGAGCGGTTGCTGGCGCGGCGAGATGTTGCAGGATGGGCGGCGTTTGAAACCTGAAGGTCGTTTAAGACGCGCTACCGGATCGCATTCGCTCTACAAACCGACCCATGCGCTCAAACGCTTCCTGGGCTTCCGGCAGAATCGGCTCGAACAGATGCCAGACATGCAGCATGTCCGGCCAGGTTTCAAGCTCCACGTTGGAACCCGCAGCGCGGGCTTTATTGGCGTAGCGCCAGGCGTCGCCCAGCATCATTTCCGCCGTGCTGACCTGAATCAGCACCGGCGGCAGCCCCGATAAATCGCCAAAGACCGGCGAGATCAGCGGGTTCGGCGGAACCATCCGGTTCACCATCCCGATCAGGAGCAGAAGGATGGACCGGGGCATGCGCAAAAACCATTTCAGGCTGGGACCCAGCATCAGATCGGTTTTGAGGTTGCTTTTGAGCGTCGGGCTGGAAAAGGTCATGTCCGTGCCCGGCGAGATGGCAATGGCTCCGTTGGCCGGACGCAGCCCCGCATCACGCGCCCAGGCAATCAGCATCAGCGTCAGATTGCCGCCTGCTGAATCGCCAGCCACCCATAATTCCTTAACTGGTGCCAATCCCGTCGGGCCGTTGTTCAGCAGCCAGCGATAACCGGTCTGACCATCGGCGATGATGTCCCGGCGCGAATGTTCCGGCATTAACCGATAATCCAGCGCCAGAACCGATGCGCCCGTGACGCGCGCCAGTTGGGTGGTGATCACGCGATGACCGTGCGGACAACCGCTGATAAAACTGCCGCCGTGCAGGTAGAGCAGCCGACAATCCGGATCGGAATCCGGCGCCAGCACCCATTCACCGGGCACATTTCCGGCGTTCGTGGTTTGAATCTGGTAGCCCGTATCACCCGCCAGCAGCGGCGGCTGGCAAAACCCCCGCGCCATGACCCGTCTGACGGTTTCCAGCCACTGTTTTTTCGGGACGGAACGAATTTCCGCCGAGTTGCGCTCCAGCAGCCGCACGGCTTCCTGATGTTCTGGACTCGCTCGATCCCGCGATCCGGCATGACGATCCAGCGGCGGATCATCGTAGATCCGCAGGCTTGGTCCCGTTAGAAAATGCCGGATCAGCAGCCATGCCACAAGGAAGGTCCATAGAAACATCATCAGGAACGCCCAGATCCAAATCTGCATGATTTTTTGCCTCTGCCGTGGTCATCGCTTAATTCCAGATCTGCACTGTATGACCATGATTCAGCGGGCCGCAACCCTGGCCGAGATTGGGCGCGGCGCGGATCGCCTCCCGCACATAACCTAGCGCCCGTCGCACCGCTGCATTCAACGGCAGCCCCTGGGCCAGTCCGGTCGCGATGGCCGAAGCCAGCGTACAGCCGGTGCCGTGGGTATTACGGCTGGCGAATCGCGGCGCGGTAAACGCTTCCGCACCCTCGCGCCAGGCCAGCCAGTCGGTGACGAGATTGCCGGGCAAATGCCCGCCCTTGACCAATACTGCCGCTGNNGGATCAAGGCGCTGCGCGCCGCTGGGTCGAGCAGGGAATCACCGCTTTTGGCGTACATCACCGGATCCACTACAACCGGAATGCCTGCGGCGAGGGCATCCAGCGTCTCAACCACAGCGGCGATGACGGCAGCGTTATGCAACATCCCGGTCTTGATGCAGTCCGCGCCGATGTCTTCCAGCACCACGCGCATCTGGTGGGCGATGAAAGCCGGCTCTACCCCCACAATGCCAAATACGCCCTGGGTATTCTGCGCAGTCAGGGCAGTGATCGCCGTCGCCGCATAGCCACCCAGCGCGGTGACGGTCTTCAAATCCGCCTGAATTCCCGCGCCGCCGCCGGCATCCGAACCCGCTATAACCAGTACCCGCCCGTTCATTGACCGGTATTCTCCTGCTTTGAGGTTTTAACAATTGCGTAATGTGATAAAAGCCAGTAGCGTACCGCGTTTTTCACCGACAGTGACGTAACAACCATGCGGATTGAATCCCCCCTGTGCCTGTACACCAGTAAGGTGCCGCCCGAGTGGATCGACTACAACGGCCACATGAATGTCGCTTATTATGTGCTGGCGTTCGATCACGCTACCGACGCCTTCACGGATTCCTTGGGAATGGGACAGGACTATCGCGATCAGCAGCAGTGTTCGGCGTTCGTGGTGGAAACGCATGTCAATTATCAGCGCGAATTGATGGCGGGCGATCCCATCCGCATTACCACCCAACTGCTCGGCTTCGACAGCAAGCGCATTCACTGTTTCCATCGCCTGTATCATGCCAGCGAAGGATTCCTGTCGGCGACGACCGAGTTGATGCTGATTCATGTGGATTTGGCCGAGCGGCATAGCGCGCCCATGGCATTGCCGGTGCTGGATCGCCTGAGCGCGCTGATGGCGGCGCACATCCAACTGTCGCGCCCGCCACAATCGGGCCGGGTAATGGGGGTGCGCGCCAAAACTCCAACCATTCATTTTGAAACGCCGGTCTTGCGCTGCCTGTCCCGCTGATTATTCAGGACGATGACGCTCGTGGCGCCGGTCAGCGTTCGTTCAGTCTGGCATGTCTACGCTGGTCAGCGATGAAGCTCACTGCGTAGAGGGAACAGCCATGACGAAAACGATACCGACTTTGTTGTTTATGGCGCTGATTGGCGCGCCGATGACGCTGCTGGCGGGCGGCAGGGGCGATGCCATCCTGGGTGGGGCCTTGGGCGGAGCGCTGGGCGCCGCCGTGGGTTCCGAGCTGGGCGGGCGCGATGGCGCGATTGTGGGAAGCGCTATCGGCGGGGCGACCGGAACCGCTCTCGCTACCCAGCGTCACCGTCGCCCGCAGCGCGAGGTGATCTATGTGGACCGATACCGGTATGTGAATCGTCCGGTTTATTCCGCCCCCCGCGATTACGGTCCGCCGCCGTCCTATTATCATCGCCCAGGGCGGCATCGGGGCCATTACCGCCATCATCACGATTGGGATTGAGTTGATTTGATCATCGCTCCCATGTTCCGTGTGGGAGCGATACGCCACTGGGGCAGGGTGCGCCGCCGGGGTCGGACGCGAAAACTTGAAGCCGATCCCGGCGAAATTTTGTTATCCTCCATCCCGCTAAAACCCCGCACGCACGCTCACGCTGTCGATTATGAAGCGAGCGGCGGATGTGGATGGGTACCCGCGAACGCCCTTCATTTTGACCCACTTTGCCCAACGCACCCTTTTAGCCGTACAGAAGCGCATACCTTCGGCGATCTCCCGCCCTGAAGCCTGGTTGCGGATCGCCGTGGCGGCGATCAACGCCATCCTGGTAATTGCGCTGGCCCATGCGCTCGCCGGTCTGACGCTGGCGTTCCTGGCGGGATCGTCGGGGCCGACCGTGGCCGTGACTGTGCCAGCAGTGGAATCATCCGCCGGCGCTGGCGCAAACGCCCCGCCGACCGACTATACGGCTATCGCCGCCTGGCATCTGTTTGGCCAGATGGAAGCGGGGCGGCCAGTGGAAGCGCCGCCCACACCCCTGCCTGTGACGCCGCTCAATCTGCGCCTGGTGGGCGTCTTTTTTATTGAGCGCGGCGGTGATCAGGCGCTGGCGCTGATCGCCGATGGCAGCGGACCGGAACGCGGCTACCGCGTCGGCGAGCCGTTGCCGGGCGGAGCGCGGCTGGAACGGGTGCAGCGCGACCATGTGGTGGTGTCCCGCAATGGTCGGCAGGAAGTGCTCAATCTGCCCAAACTCGGCGATCCCAACAGTATGCTGCCGCCCGCGCCGTCGCCCGCGCCCGAACAGAAATCCAGTCCGGCGTCTTCCATGGAGCCGCAGGTGATTGACGCCCGTGCGCTTGCACAGCGGTTGCGTGGAGAGATGGCGACCCGGCCTCAGGCGCTGGAAGATATCGCTTTCGCCAGCTCCTACGTGCAAAACGGTCAATTTATTGGTTTTCGTTTGCGACCGGGGCGCGATCAGCAATTGTTGCGTCAGTTGGGATTGAACAGCGGCGATGTGATTACTGAAATCAACGGCAGCCGCCTCAACAATCCAATGCAGGGCTTCTCCATGTTGCAGGAAGTGATGAGCGCCGATCAGGTGAGCGTGCGCGTGCTGCGCAGCGGCGCTGAGATACCCTTGACTTTTTCCCTGAGCAGTCCATCGAGATGAACGCCATGATTTTTCGACGACAGACGCTACGCCGCCGCGCCTTGGGTGGGTTGTTGCTGAGCGTGATTCTGGCCGTTCCGGTGAGCGCTGCGCCAGTGACGCTGAATCTCAAGGACGCCGAGATCAGCGCGCTGGTGGAGAGCATGTCGGTGTTGACCGGCAAGAATTTCATCGTGGATCCCCGGGTCAAGGGCCGGGTCACCATCATTTCCGCCAAGGCGATGGACGAGAAGGAACTCTATCAGGTGTTTCTGGCGGTGCTGGGCGTTCATGGCTTCGCCGCCGTGCCTGGCGATAATGTGATCAAGATCGTGCCCGCCGCCGGCGCCAAGCAGGAGAGCATTCCCACCGTGGATCGGCGGGGCGGCGCCGAACCCGATCAGATCGTGACCCGCGTGATTCAGGTGCAAAACGTTTCCGCCGCCCAGATTGTGCCGATCCTGCGTCCCCTGATTCCGCCGCAGGGACATCTGGCCGCCTATACCCCGACCAATGTGCTGATCATTTCCGACAGCGCCGCGAATGTGGAACGCATCGCCAGCATTATCGCCCGGGTCGATCTGGCCAGTAATGAAGAAGTCGAGATCGTGGCCTTGCGCCATGCTTCGGCCACCGAGATCGTGCGGGTGCTGACTGCGCTGGAACAGGGCAAGGCCCGCAACGATCCAGCCGCTGCTGTGGGCACGCCGCCGCGCATGGTGGCGGACGAGCGCACCAACAGCATCCTGCTGAGCGGCGACAAGGCGTCGCGGCTGCGGCTGCGGGCGCTGGTGACGCATCTGGACACCCCGCTGGACAGCGGCGGCAACACCCAGGTCGTCTACCTGCGCTATGCCAAGGCCAAGGATTTGATGACGGTGTTGCAGGGCGTCAGTAAAAGTCTGAGCAGCGACGCCGCACGCAGCGCGCCGATGCCGGGGCAGGTTCCAGGCGCAGCGCCCGGCGGTGGCAGTAGCAGCAGCAGCGCCAGCCTGGTGGACATTCAGGCCGATGCGGCCACTAATTCCCTGGTGATCACTGCGCCGCCGGAGATGATTCGTTCGCTGCGGGCGATCATTGCGCAACTGGACATCCGCCGCGCTCAGGTGCTGGTGGAAGCGGTCATCGCGGAAATTTCCGCAGAGAAGACCGCTCAGCTTGGGGTGCAGTGGGCGGTGGGATCCAGCAATGCCATCGGGTTCACCAACTTCGACGCCGGCACCTCCAGCCTGGCCAATATCCTCGGATTGGCGGCGCAGGCCGACGCAGGCGACTTGACCAAGCTTGATGCGGCGCGAGTTCCGCAGGGCATCCAGCTCGGCGTGGGCGATTTCACCGGCGATAACCGCTTTGGCGCCCTGATCAGCGCCTTGGCCAAGGACGCCGACACCAACGTGCTGTCCACTCCGACCGTGGTCACGCTGGACAATGAAGAGGCGGAAATCATCGTCGGCCAGAATGTGCCCTTTGTGACCGGCTCCTACACCACTTCAACCAGCAGCGGCAGCAGCGCATCGCAGGTTGGGAATCCGTTTCAGACCATCCAGCGCGAAGACATCGGCATCAAGCTCAAGGTCAAACCGCAAATCAACGAGGGCAACGCCGTCAAACTGGAAATCAGCCAGGAAGTTTCCAATTTGGCGCCGTCGGCCAATGCGTCCACGCAGGGACCGACCACCAATAAACGGGCGATTAAGACCAATGTGCTGGTGGAAAATGGACAGATTCTGGTGCTGGGCGGGTTGATTGACGACAAGATTGACGAAAGCGCGCAAAAAGTGCCGCTGCTGGGGGATGTGCCGCTGCTGGGGAATCTGTTCCGCTATCGCAGCACCACCAAGCTCAAGCGCAATCTGATGGTGTTCCTGCATCCGGTCATTCTGCGGGATGCGGGGCAAGGGACGCTGCACACCGACAGCAAATACAGCTATATCCGCGATCAACAACTGGCGGCGCGCACCCGTGAGGTTTCGCTGCTGCCCGATGTGCAGTCGCCGGTGTTGAAACCGCAGGAAGAGGTCAGGGCGCAAGGGACCATTCTCGACACGCGGCCTTCGCCGCCGGCGCCGCCGCCAGCGCCACTTCCGCCGCCGGCCCCTGCAGCAGAATTTGGCTTTGGCAACAAATGAACGCCGAATCTGCGCCGGTCGCGGTAGGTGAGTCCCGGAGTCCGCTGCTTCGCCACCTGCCGTATGCCTTCGCCAAGCGGCATGGGGTGCTGGTGCTGGAGCAGACTGAGAGTGGCTTCAATGTCGCCTGCCGACCCGGGGTCAGCCCACGCAGCCTGATGGAACTGCGCCGCTATTTGAATGCGCCGCTGCGTCCGTCGCTGGTGCCCGCCGAGCGCTTTGAACGCCTGTTGCAGGATAGCTATGAAGGCGATAGCAATGGCGCGGCGCGGATGATGGAAGATTTGGGCGAAGAGATGGATTTGAATCAGGTCGCGCTGGCCCTGCCGGAACCGGAAGATTTGCTGGAAAGCGCCGATGATGCGCCGATCATTCGTCTGATCAACGCCCTGCTGACCGAGGCGATCAAGGAGAACGCCTCGGATATTCATATTGAAACCTTTGAAAACCGCCTGCTGGTGCGATTCCGGGTAGACGGGGTGTTGCGCGAAGCCTTGCAGCCGCCCCGGGCGCTGGGGCCGCTGCTGGTGTCGCGGGTCAAGGTCATGGCCCATCTCGACATCGCCGAGAAGCGGTTGCCGCAGGACGGGCGGATTTCGCTGCGGGTCGCCGGACGTCCGGTGGACGTGCGGGTTTCGACGCTGCCGACCGGGCACGGCGAGCGGGTGGTGCTGCGGCTGCTGGACAAGCGCGAAGGCCGGCTGGATTTGCGCCATCTGGGCATGGAGCCGGAGGATGAAACCCGGCTGCTGAAGCTGATCCATCGCCCGCACGGCATTTTGCTGGTCACCGGCCCTACCGGTTCCGGCAAGACCACGACGCTGTATGCGGGGCTGACCCAGCTTAATGACCGCAAGCGCAATATCATGACGGTTGAAGACCCGATTGAGTATTACCTGGACGGGATCAGTCAGACGCAAGTGAATACCAAGGTGGAGATGACCTTTGCCCGCGGCCTGCGCGCCATTCTGCGTCAAGACCCCGATGTGGTGATGGTTGGCGAAATCCGTGATCTGGAAACCGCTGAAATCGCGGTGCAGGCCTCGCTGACCGGCCATCTGGTCCTCTCAACCCTGCACACCAACAGCGCGGTCGGCGCCATTACCCGCTTGCGCGACATGGGAGTGGAACCGTTCCTGCTCTCGTCGTCGTTGATCGGGGTGCTGGCCCAGCGGCTGGTGCGCAAACTTTGTCCGCACTGCAAGCGCTCGCATTCCGCCAGCCTGGCCGACTGCGCGGTGCTGGGCATTGCTTCGGCCATCCCGCCGATGTTGTATACGCCGGTCGGCTGCGAACAGTGCAATCATTCCGGCTTCCGGGGCCGCACCGGCATTTTCGAGCTGGTCACGGTGGACGAGGCGATGCAAACCCTGGTGCATGAGGGCAGAGGCGAGCAGGAAATGGAGCGTCATGCCCGGCGCTCCAGCCGCAGCATCCGCGACGACGGTCGCCGCCGGGTGCTGGCCGGCGATACCGCGCTGGCGGAACTGGTGCGGGTGACGCGGGAGGATTGATGAGGTGAAATTCGAAATTTTTCCATCCTCTCCGACCTGATTTCCATCGCCATGCCTGCCTTTCAATACGCCGCGCTTGATCATCGGGGTCGCCAGCGCAAGGGCCTGATTGAAGCCGATACGCCGCGCCTGGCGCGCCAGGCCCTGCGCGAACGTGGTCTGAACCCGCTGGGTGTCGAAGAAGTCGCCAGCCAGGAGCGGCGGCGGGGCCGGCAGTGGTGGAGCGGGCAAGTGCGGATCAGCGCCACCGATCTGGCGCTGATCACCCGGCAAATGGCGACTCTGGTCGGTTCCGGCCTGCCGCTAGAGGAGTCGCTGGGCGCAGTGGCGCGCCAGACCGAACGGGCGCGATTGAGCGGTCTGCTGCTGGCGGTGCGCACCCGGGTGCTGGAAGGCCACACTCTGGCGACTGCGCTGGGCGATTTTCCGCAGGCGTTCCCGGAGTTGTACCGGGCGACAGTGGCCGCCGGCGAACAGTCCGGCCATCTGGAAGTGGTGTTCGAGCGGCTGGCCGACTACACCGAGGCCCGCCAGCAAATGCGCCAGAAGGTCGGGCTGGCGCTGTTCTATCCCTTGCTGCTGACCACCGTCGCCATCCTGATCGTCGCCGGGCTGTTGACCTATGTTGTCCCGCAAGTGGTGCAGGTCTTCAGCAGCCTTAACCAGCAGTTGCCCGCCTTGACCCGTGGCCTGATCGCCGTCAGCGATTTTTTGCGTCAATCCGGCTGGCTGGTGCTGGCGACCCTGGCGGCGGGTACGGCCAGTTGGGCATACGCCCTGCGCCGGATTGGATTTCGGCGGCGGGTACACCAGGTCCTACTGCGCTTACCGCTGCTGGCGCGCCTGATTCGAGGCGCCAATACCGCCCGCTTCGCCCGCACCTTCAGCATTCTGATGGCCAGCGGCGTGCCGGTGCTGGAGGCGATGCGGATTTCGGCTCAGGTGCTGAGCAATCTGCCGATGCGGGCAGCGGTGGAGCAGGCGGCGTTGCGGGTCAAGGAAGGNNGCGGCGAGGCCAGTGGCCGGTTGGAGAACATGCTGGAACGGGCGGCGGTGCAGCAAGAGCGCGAGACCGAAACCCTGATCGCCGCGCTGCTGGGCATTTTCGAGCCGATGCTGATCCTGGTGATGGGCGGGGTGGTGCTGATCATCGTGCTGGCGATCCTGCTGCCGATCTTCGATCTTAATCAACTGGTGCGTTGAGCCGCTGTCCGCAAGGCAACCTCGTCAAACAGGTAGGCGCGGGCGAAACCACCGACGAAGCGCACTCGCGCCGGCGTCAGCCGCAGCAGCAGAAAATCGCCGAACTCGAAACGTGGGGGCGAATCAGGCAAGCGCTCCTGGTAGCGTCGCGCTGCCGCCCGGTAATCTGCGCTGTCCTTGGCGATGATCGCAACCCGGCCATGAATCATCACCCGCGCCAGCGTTTGTGGGTCTTCGCCGTCCCGTTCCGGCTGGCTGATAGCCAGCCCGGCGCGCGAATCGGCCAGCAGGTTGCGGGTGTGCGCAGACAGCGTGCTGAGATGCAGCAAAAAACCGCTGAAATCCGCCTCCGGGACATAGGCGACCCAGGATGCTTCCGGCCCATCAGGACCGCGTGTAGCCAGCGCCGCCCAGCGCCGACTGCGAATGAGGTCCACCATCACTTGCTGTTCCTGAATATTCATCGATCCTGTTCCTCAACACAGTCACGGGTTGAACGGCGCGCAGCTTATGGCAACGCCGCCCAGTTTACCACGCGCTGATCCAGTCCCCGCTGGCGCAGTTCCCATAACGGCGATAGTTCCCGCAGTCGGCGCACCGCTGCGCTCACTCGCCGGGCGGTGTGTTCAATCTCCGCGACCGTGGTGAAGCGGCCCAGGCTGAAACGCACCGCGCCGCGCGCCCGGACTTCATCGCAGCCCATCGCCCGCAGCACATGCGAGGGTTCGTTNNCCGGGGAAACTGACGTTGAGAATGCCCGCTACGTTGCAATCGGGATGACCGTTCAATGGCGCATCGCCCAACGCCGACAAGGCGCGCCAAAGCAGATCGCGCAATTCGCGGATGCGGATTGGCTCGACGGCCATTTCTTCGCCCGCGATGCGGCAGGCTTCACCCATGGCGACAATCTGATGAGTGGGCAAAGTGCCGGCGCGCAAGCCCCGCTCCTGACCGCCGCCGTGCAGCAGCGGTTCCAGCCGCACCCGGTTAGGGTGCTGGCGGACATACAATGCGCCGATACCCTTGGGTCCATACAGCTTATGGGCGCTCAGGCTCAGCAGATCCACCGGCAGCGTTTGCAGATCAATCGGCAGCTTGCCGACGCTCTGGGCAGCGTCCACATGCAGCAGGACGCCATGCTGGCGGGTGATCTGGCCGATGGCGGGCAGATCCTGCGCTACGCCGGTTTCGTTGTTGACGTGCATCAGCGACACCAGCACGGTATCGGACCGCAATGCCGCTGCAACCCGTTCTGGCGGGATCAGTCCGTTTGGTTCCGGGTCCAGACAGGTAATGGCGCAACCGTCCCGTTCCAGCCGCCGACACACATCCAGCACCGCTTTATGCTCGGTTTTGCTGGTGATCAGGTGTCGGCGGCGGCGGGTGCAGGCGCGCAGAGCGCCTTGCAGAGCCAGGTTATTGGCTTCGGTGGCGCCGGAGGTCCAGATGATTTCGCGGGGGTCGGCGTTAAGCAGAGTGGCAACGCACGCTCGGGCGGTTTCAACCGCCCGGGCCGCCGCTTGGCCGAAAGAGTGCGTGACAGAGGAGGGATTGCCGAAAATACCGTCCCGGCTGAGATGCCGGGTCAGAAGATGCGCGACCTGGGGATCGACCGGAGTGGTCGCCGCATAATCCAGGTAGATCGGCAAATCCATTGTGTAGCGGGTGAGCCGGGCTGGCTGCGGTTACATCATGGCCGGCGCGATAAAACGCTCGGACGAGCGGTCGCGCCGACGGTTGTTCTGATGGAGTACGACATCGCTGGTGGTTGGGCGCTCGACGAACTGCGCCAGAGTGATGCCTTCCAGGAAGGAAAATATCTGTCGGCTGAGATCAGTCCACAGCTCGTGAGTCAGACAGCGTCGGCCATTTTGACAGTTCTCATGTCCGCAACAGCGGGTCGCATCCAGCCGCTCGTCAACCGCGCTGATGATGTCGGCAACCGTGACCTGATCCGGAGTACGCGCCAAGCGGTAACCACCGCCGGGCCCGCGCACCCCTTCCACCAGCGTGCGCTTGCGCAGTTTAGCGAACAACTGCTCCAGATAGGACAGAGAGATGCCCTGGCACTGGGAAATCTCGGCCAGCGTCACCGGGCCATATTTGTCGTGAATAGCCAGATGCATCATTGCAGTGACTGCATAGCGACCCTTCGTTGAAAGTTTCATAGTCAATTACCCCGCTGAGTGGCGTATTGAGAAATGGTAATTCCTGAGTATTAAGTAAGGAAACTATATTAACCTATCAACTTAGTCAACTAATTTGGTGAGCAATACCTTTTTATTTTTGCGAATTCCTGGACGTGTTGCAGCTGATCCGGCGGGTTATTCAGCGAAACAATGGCCTTGTCGCAAGCAATAAGTGAGCCACTTGTAGAGGAAGCGGTTGCTTTGCCAGCGGGCGAAGAGCGAGGCGTTGTCCATCGGACGACCGCCGAAGATATGAGCGGCAAAAGTGGGTTGATGACGTGGATGGGCCGCCAGCACTTCGGCCACTCGGGCATCGTGGTACACCCGGATGCGCAGATTCGGCTCGGCGATGACCGAACCATCGTCCTGGTCAAACTGGTAACTCAGGAGCAGCTCGCTGGTATAGCGACAGCGATCAATAACCCGCAGGTGCAAATCCAGCCCGCTGCAAATTCGCGACACGCAAACCGCCTGTGCCGATGGCATGACCGGCAGCAGGCGCCGCAGGTTGATGTAGTTGCGTTCGTATAAGTCCATCAGCGCCGCAAAAGTGCCGGGAGCGTCGTGCCGGATCAGCCCCGTGCAGGAAGGGTGGAGCAGGATCATTGTGTTGCGGCGTTGAACGAGGGCAGGGATTCCAATCGCCAGCCTGCCGCGTCGCAATACAGGACGCTGCCGTGCTGATGCCAGTCGCCCAGTACTGCCCGTCGCGCCGGTTGGCCGTCGAGGCTCCAGTCGTGAATGGCTGGCCGGTGGGTATGACCGTGAATCAGGCGATGAACCCGGTGGGCGCGCATCACTTGATCGACTTCGGTCAAGTTAACGTCGGTAATGTCAGCCGCTTTTTGCTGGAGGGCCTGCTGACTGGTTTCCCGCAACTGGCCGGCCAGCGCCCGCCGCTGTTCCAGAGGCAAAGCCAGCGTTCGCGCCTGCCAGGCTGGGGTGCGGACTTGAGCGCGGAACGCCTGATACTCCGCATCGTCGGTGCAGAGCGTATCGCCGTGCAGCAGCAGCACCCGCTCGCCCGCCAGTTCGATGGTTACGCTTTCCGGCAGGATCTGGACGCCGCTGGCGGCGGCGAAGCGCTCGCCGATCAGAAAATCGCGGTTGCCGTGCAGGAAGCAGGTGGGAACGCCGTGGTCGGTGAGCGCCCGCAGGGCTGCCGCGACGGTCCGACCCAATTCCGCGTCGTCGTCATCGCCAACCCACGCCTCGAACAGATCGCCCAGGATGTATAAAGCATCGGCCCGCCGACCTTGCTGCTCCAGAAAATCCAGCAGCAAGGCGGTGGTAGCGGGGCGAACGGGATCGAGGTGCAGATCCGAGATGAACAAGGTGGTCATTGGCGCCTATTCGCCGACGATTTCGACTTTTTCAATGATCACATCCGTGTCCGGCACGTCCTGATGACCGCGCCGGCTGGTGGTAGCGACGCCGGCGATAGCGTTGACCACCTCCATGCCCTCGACCACCCGGCCAAATACGCAATAGCCCCAACCCTGACTGTTCGGCGCCCGATGATCGAGAAAGTCATTGTCCTTGAGGTTGATAAAAAACTGCGAGCTGGCGGAGTGGGGTTCGGAAGTGCGCGCCATAGCCACAGTGCCGGTCTGATTTTTCAGTCCATTGTCGGCCTCGTTACGAATGGCGGCGCGGGTTGTTTTCGGGTTCATCCCCGATTCGAGGCCGCCGCCCTGAATCATAAAGCTGGGAATCACCCGATGAAACAAGGTGCCCTCATAGAACCCTTCCTTGGCGTACTGGAGAAAGTTGGCGGCGGTCGCCGGGGCGCGGTCGAAGTCAAGTTCGATGCCGATAACGCCCAGGTTGGTGTGCAGATGGATCATGATTGCACTCATTTTTTGGGGGTGGATTCGCCGACGCCAGGCGCTGCCGGGGTCGGGGCGGGAAGAAGGGTGACAGCAGTGATGACAACCTGGGTTGTCGGCACATCGGAGAACCGTCCGCCTGGGCCACCGGCGCCGGTGGGAGTCTGGCGGATTTTGTCCACTACCTCCATGCCGCCGATGACCTTGCCGAATACGGCATAACCCCAACCCTGCGGCGTGGGCGAGCGGTGATCCAGGTTTGGGTTGTCCTTGACGTTGATGAAAAACTGGGCGGTGGCGGAGTTGGGATCGCTGGTGCGGGCCATGGCGACAGCGCCACGCAGGTTCTTGAGGCCGTTATCAGCCTCGTTTGCAATCGGGGCGCGGGTCGGTTTTTGCTGGAAATCGGTGTTGAAGCCACCGCCCTGGATCATGAAATCGCCAATAACCCGGTGAAAGATCGTGCCGTTATAGAAACCTTCGCGGGCATAAGCGAGAAAGTTCTCCACGGTTTTCGGGGCCTTGTCGTCGGCCAGTTCCAGGGTGATCGGGCCGAGGCTGGTGTCCAGCCGCACCTGGGATCCGGCCCCGGCGATGGAGCAGGCCAGGCTTAGAGCGGTGGCGAGGAACAGGGATGTTTTGCGCATGAAGGGTCGCCTGATTGCAGGGATGATGGAACATCATAATCAGTGGATACGCGCATCGCCATATTTGGTGGCGTGAGCGCTTTCCGATACCATGATTGGACTATGACCACGAAGATCATCAAAACTCGTTTCGCGCCCAGTCCAACCGGCTATTTGCATTTGGGCAATGTCCGCACCGCACTGTTTAACGCCCTGTTGTCCCGGCATTGGGGAGGGCGGTTTCTGCTGCGGATCGAGGATACCGACCAGGAGCGCAGTCGCTCCGAATACGTTGCGGCGCTGCTGGAAGATTTGCGCTGGCTGGGGCTGGACTGGCAGGAAGGGCCGGAAGTCGGTGGCCCGCAAGCGCCTTACGCCCAGTCGGAGCGAGCAGCGATCTATGCGCAATACTATCAGCGGCTGGAAGCTGCGGATCAGGCGTATCCCTGCTTTTGCACCCCGGTGGAACTGGCGCTGAGCCGCAAGGCGCAACTGGCGGCGGGTCGCCCGCCGCGCTATACCGGGACGTGCGCCCGGCTTGGCGAGGCTGAACGGCACGCACGGCGGGAGCGGGGTTTGCGACCGACGCTGCGCTTCCGGGTGCCCGTAACGCAAACAGTGGAATTCACCGACCGGGTGCGCGGCCCGCAGCGTTTCGCCAGCGCCGACATCGGTGATTTTGTGATCCGCCGGGCTGATGACACGCCGCAATTTTTCTTCGCCAATGCGGTGGACGATGCACTGATGGGAGTGACCCATGTGTTGCGCGGCGAGGATCATCTCACCAACACCCCGCGCCAGTTGCTGTTACTGCAAGCGCTGGGTCTGCCCGCGCCGGAATACGGTCATCTGGCGCTGATTGTCGGCAGTGACGGCGGGCCGCTGTCCAAGCGGGAAGGCGATCTCAGTCTGCGTGAGTTGCGGGCTGCGGGCTATCTGCCGGAAGCGTTGCTGAACTATCTGGCGCGGCTCGGCCATAGCTACGAGCGCGATAGCTGGATGGAGCCGGCAGAATTGGCGGCGGGTTTTGCGCCGGAACGCCTGGGCCGCGCTCCGGCGCGCTATGACGCGGCGCAACTGCTGCACTGGCAGAGCGAAGCGGTGCGGCACACTTCCCCGGAGCGACTGTGGGACTGGATGAAGCCGGCGATCCATGATTGGGTGGCGCCGGCCTGCCAGGAGGAATTTATCGCTACGGTTCGGCCCAATGTCCGCTTTCCAGCCGATGCGGGTTTCTGGGCGGAACGGCTGTTCGGCGCGGAGTTGACCGCTGGTCCTGAGAGTCAGGCGGTCGTGTTTCAGGCCGGGCCTGAATTTTTCGCCCATGCTTTGGCGGCTTATGCCGAACAGGGCGCGGCTTATCAACCCCTGGTTGAAGACCTGCGGCGGCGCACCGGCTTCAAGGGCAAAGCCCTGTTCATGCCGCTGCGGGCAGCGCTGACCGGCGAAACCCACGGCCCGGAACTGGCGCGGATTCTGGCGCTGTTGCCGCCCGAACGGGTTCGCCAGCGCCTGCAAGCCTGTTGTTAATCCGACTCGCATTTACCCATCTGCCCGTCAACTCGTATCAGCGTCGCCCGTTTTCCTGTCTGGAGATTTTGTTCAATGTTACGAATTTTCAATAGCCTGACCCGCCAGAAAGAAGAATTCCGCCCCATTGAGCCAGGCAAGGTGCGGATGTACGTGTGCGGCATGACGGTTTACGACTACTGTCATGTCGGTCATGCGCGGGTCATGGTGGTGTTCGATGTCGTGCTGCGCTGGCTGCGCGACAAGGGCTATGATGTCACTTATGTGCGCAACATCACCGATATTGACGACAAAATCATCCGCCGCGCCCAAGAGAATGGTGAAGATTTCCATGCCTTGACCGCCCGATTCATCAAAGCCATGCACGAGGATTTGGCGGCGCTGGGAATTTTGCCGCCGACGCATGAGCCACGCGCCACTGAGGCGATGGCCGACATAGTTGCCCTGATTCAAGCCCTGCTGGACAAAGGCTTTGCCTACGTCGGCGGCAGCGGTGATGTGTACTACGACGTGAGCCGCTTCGACCGTTACGGGCAACTGGCCAACAAGAAGCTGGACGATTTGCGCGCCGGATCCAGGGTCGAAATCGAGGACGCCAAGGACGATCCGCTGGATTTCGTCCTCTGGAAAGCCACCAAGCCGGGCGAACCGAGTTGGCCGTCGCCGTGGGGCGCGGGCCGACCCGGCTGGCATATCGAGTGTTCAGCCATGTCCACTCATTGCCTGGGCGCACACTTTGATATTCACGGCGGGGGCATGGATTTGAAATTCCCTCACCACGAGAATGAGATTGCCCAGTCCGAAGCGGCCAGCGGCCATCGCTATGTCAACATCTGGATGCATAACGGTTTCGTCCAGGTGGACGACGAGAAGATGTCCAAATCGCTGGGCAACTTTTTTACAGTGCGCGACGTGGTGCAACGCTATCAGCCGGAAGTGGTGCGACTGTTCATTTTATCCAGCCACTATCGCGGTCCGCTGAACTATGCCGACGAAAATCTGGAACACGCCAAGGCCTCTTTAACCCGGCTATACACGGCGCTGCGTGGATTGCCCGTGGTGGCAGCTCCAGTCGAGGAGGGTTGGCGCACCCGGTTCGAGCAGGCGATGGAAGACGATTTTAATACGCCTGAAGCGCTGGCGGTGCTGTTTGATCTGGCGCGTGAAATCAATCGGTTGCGGATTGAAGACAAAGCGGCGGCGGCGCGATTGGGTGCCAGCCTGCGGCAATTGAGCGGGTTGCTTGGGCTATTACAAGCTGATCCTGATGAGTTTTTTAAGGAAAGATCTACGATAAACGTCTATCTTCCCGCTGGTCCGACGCCTGAACAGATCGATGCGCTAGTCGCCGAGCGCAACGCCGCCCGCAAAGAAAAAAATTGGGCGGAAGCGGATCGAATTCGTACCCAGTTGCAGGAAGCGGGGATTGTGCTGGAAGACACGGCAAAGGATACGACGATCTGGCGGCGGGGGTGAAAAACCCGCTTGACGCCAGCCGGGTTCAAAAATAGAATTCGCAATCCTGCATGGATGCATGGATCATTGGAGCTGGGTGGCAACGGGGTATAGCGCAGTCTGGTAGCGCACCTGCTTTGGGAGCAGGGTGTCGGGGGTTCAAATCCCTCTACCCCGACCAAAACCAAGCCCGGTTAGGCAGAGGGTAGCGGCTGTGGTTCGTGACAATGCGCCCGTAGCTCATGCGGATAGAGCATCAGCCTTCTAAGCTGAGGGTAGCAGGTTCGAGTCCTGCCGGGCGCGCCAGACCCGGCTGATTAGGCGCAGTGGCAATGGTGGGCGTAGCTCAGTTGGCAGAGCTCCGGATTGTGGATCCGGTGGTCGTGGGTTCGAGCCCCATCGCTCACCCCATTCAAACCTGTTTCTCAGTAGTGGTTTTTGATTTCAGTCGCACTCGTTTTCGGGCCGTTAGCTCAACTTGGTAGAGCAGTTGACTCTTAATCAATTGGTTGTAGGTTCGAGTCCTACACGGCCCACCATCCTCAAAACACCAGAATTTATCCTGCGGTTTTCCCGCCTGTTCTCATCTGCCCCGAATGGAGCAACCTCGATGACTATCCCGGGGAAGCCCATTGTCTTGTATACTTGCCGCGAGAGGCGGCAGCATCCGCAGGCGAATGTTTTTTGTTCATTTTGCGGTGTGGCGTTATTCATCGCGAGAGTGGCGGAACTGGTAGACGCGCTGGATTTAGGTTCCAGTAGGGTAACCTGTGAGGGTTCGAGTCCCTCCTTTCGCACCATTCATGCCGTGCGCCAGGGGGCTATTGACTGGGCGCCTGTTTTTTGGATGACAGGCGCCGATGTCGGCGGGTTTGCTAACATTAATGATTAAAAGGCTTGAGGTGCATCGATGCAGGTTTCAGTTGAGACGCTGAGCGATCTGGAACGCCGGGTGACGGTGCAGTTACCCGCAGAGCAAGTCACCAAGGAGATCCAGGATCGACTGGTCTCCATGTCCCGGCGGATCAAGGTGGACGGTTTCCGCCCGGGCAAGGTGCCGCTCAAGGTCATCAAGCGGATGTACGGCGATCAGGCGCGCTATGAAGCGGTCAGCGAACTGATGGAACACAGCCTGCGCGAGGCCCTGGTTCAGGAAAAATTGAATCCGTTGGGCGGTCCCAGGCTTGAGCCCAAGATGCTGGAAGAGGGCCAGGATCTTGAGTACTGCGCCACGTTTGAAGTCATGCCCGAGTTCGAATTGTCCGGGTTTGAAAGCATCAAGGTCGAGCGGCCAGTGGCGGAAATCACCGATCAGGATGTGGATCGCATGATCGATACCCTGCGTCAGCAGCGGGCGATCTGGAATGCGGTAGAACGTTCGGCTCGCGCAGGCGACCGGGTTCGTTTCGATTTTGAAGGCGCCATTGATGGGCAAGGCTTTGCGGGCGGCAAGAGCGAGAACGCCGATGTCGTGCTTGGCAAGGGAACGATGCTCAAGGATTTTGAGGACCATCTGATCGGTCTGGGCGCGGGCGCGGAAACCGGGTTTGATCTGACTTTTCCGGAAGACTATCAGGCCAGGGAAGTCGCCGGCAAGGTCGCACATTTCCAGATCAAGCTGCATGGGGTCGAGGAAGCCCATCTGCCCGAAGTGGATGACGCCTTCGCCGAGAGTTTTGATGTCAAGGAAGGCGGCGTTGCCGCTCTGCGGCAGTCGCTGCGCGAGAATATGGAACGCGAGCTGCGCCAGGGCATCAAAGCGGCGGTCAAGCATCAGGCGCTACAGGGGCTGCTGGATGCGAATCCTATTCCGCTGCCACAGGCGCTGATCAATGCCGAGATTGAACAACTGGCCCGCCAATTGCGCCTTCCGCCCGGCGCTGACGACGAGCGCACTCAACAGCTTAAAACCTACCTGTTCGAGGCCGATGCCCGTCGGCGAGTGGCCTTGGGTCTGTTGATTTCCCGATTGGCAACCGCCCAGGACATCAAGGTGGACGATCAGCGGGTTCGAGAGCATCTGCATTCCGTTGCCGCCACCTATCAGGAACCCGCCGAAGTGGTGCGCTGGTACGAGCAGACACCGCAGGCGCTCGATAGCATACGCGCTTTGGTGATCGAGGAGCAGGTTGTGGATTGGTTGCTGGAGCGAGCGCAGGTGGCCGAAAAAACCAGCACCTTCGCCGAGATTATGACGCCCAATAAATCATCGGCGCTGATCCCGGTGGATCAGGAGTCCGCCGAATGATTGAGAACACGGCTTCCACCGCCATCCGGGCGCTCAATCTCGTACCGATTGTGGTCGAGCAGACGGCGCGCGGCGAGCGGGCCTATGACATTTATTCCCGACTGCTGAAAGAGCGGGTAGTGTTCCTGGTTGGACCCGTCGAGGATTACGTCGCCAATTTGGTGGTGGCGCAATTGTTGTTTCTGGAGGCGGAAAATCCGGACAAGGACATCCATCTCTACATCAATTCGCCGGGTGGATCGGTCAGCGCCGGTTTGGCTATCTACGACACCATGCAATTCATCAAGCCGGATGTCAGCACCATGTGCGTGGGNNTGGGCGGGTTTCAGGGACAGGCCAGCGATTTTGACATTCACGCCCGGGAAATTCTGCTGGTTCGCGACCGGCTCAATCGCATCTTGGCCAAACATACCGGTCAGCCGGCCGAGAAGATCGCTGTTGATACCGACCGCGACAACTTCATGGGTGGCGCAGAGGCGGTCGAGTATGGCCTGATTGATGCCGTGTTGAACCAGCGCATCTCGACTGTCGCCAGTTGAATAGCCGGTTCATATCCCCACTGCCGTCGGGATCGCGTCGCAGCCTGAGCCGCGTTCCGCTGCCGGTTTCAATACCTGTGGCATCCGTCGTCGCCCTGCATCCGTTGGTCTCCCCACCGACGCGATGATGAGGAGTTCACCATGAGCAGAGACCGAAATGACAGGAGCGACGATGATAAGTTGTTGTATTGCTCCTTTTGTGGCAAAAGTCAGCACGAGGTTCGCAAGCTGATTGCCGGACCGAATGTATTCATCTGTGATGAATGCGTCGAGCTGTGCAACGATATCATCCGTGAAGAGATGGAGGAGAGCGCCCCGGTTGCTGCGAGCAAGTTGCCCAAGCCGCATGACATCAACCAGGTTCTCGATGAGTATGTGATCGGTCAGGAGCGCGCCAAGAAGGTTCTCTCGGTGGCGGTCTACAATCACTACAAGCGGCTTGATTTGCAACACGCGGGTCGTGCCAAAAATCCTGATATTGAGGTTGCCAAGAGCAACATCCTGCTGATTGGCCCTACCGGTTCGGGCAAGACCTTGCTGGCTGAAACCTTGGCCCGGCTGCTGAACGTGCCTTTCACTATCGCTGATGCGACGACGCTGACCGAGGCGGGCTATGTCGGTGAAGATGTCGAGAACATCATTCAGAAGCTGCTGCAAAAGTGCGAATACGATGTCGAGAGGGCGCAGACGGGCATTGTTTATATTGACGAAATCGACAAAATTTCGCGCAAGTCCGATAACCCCTCGATCACCCGCGACGTATCCGGCGAAGGGGTGCAGCAGGCATTGCTGAAGCTGATCGAGGGCACTATCGCTTCGGTGCCGCCACAGGGCGGGCGCAAGCATCCGCAGCAGGAATTTCTGCAAGTGGACACCACCAATATTTTGTTCATTTGCGGCGGCGCGTTCGCCGGTCTGGATAAGGTGATCCGCAGTCGTTCCGAGAAGGGCGGCATTGGTTTCTCGGCGGAGGTCAAGAGCAAGGACGCTGGCAAGAATGTCGGCGAGGTGCTGATGGCGGTTGAGCCGGAAGATTTAATCAAGTACGGCTTGATCCCGGAATTCGTGGGGCGCCTGCCTGTCGTGGCGACCTTGACCGAGCTGGACGAAAATGCCTTGGTGCGGATTCTGACCGAACCCAAAAACGCCATTGCCAAGCAGTTCAGGAAGCTGTTCGAGATGGAAGGCAGCGATTTGGAATTTCGTGATGAAGCGTTGCGGGCGGTGGCGCGCCGGGCGATGGATCGCAAGACCGGCGCACGCGGTCTGCGCACCATTCTGGAACAGATCCTGCTCGACACCATGTACGATCTGCCCAGTATGCAGAATGTCTGCAAGGTGGTGATAGATGATTCCGTCGTCGAAGGTCACGCCAAGCCGTATTTCATTTATGAGAACGCCGAACGGCGCGTTGCCGGACACGACTGATGCTCGGCGAAGGACTCCGGGTGTCGCCGTTTCTCCTGCCCTGCTTGAAGTAGGGGGGGCTTGAAAACGGCGGATGTTACGCCATTTAAGCCATAACGTCATCGTGCGCGGTTTGCTGGATCACCGCCGCCGATCAGCCCACCCGGTTCAACTGCGGAGACTGCTCCATGAAGCCTAGCGGAACCTCGTTCGACATTTTGCCCAGTCATGCGTCAATGCCGGTGTTGCCGCTCCGCGATGTGGTCGTTTATCCGCATATGGTGATTCCGCTGTTCGTGGGCCGGGAGAAATCCATTCACGCTCTCGACCAGGCAATGCAGAACAATAAACGTATCGTTCTGGTCGCACAGAAGAGCGCTGAGGTGGACGATCCGGGAACTGGCGATGTTTATACCATCGGCACCCTGTCGAATGTGCTGCAATTGCTGCGGCTGCCTGATGGCACGGTCAAGGTGCTGGTGGAGGGTAGCCAGCGGGTCTGCATTCATCGGTTTACCGAAACCCATGCCTGCTTCATTGCCGAGGTGTCGCCACTGGAGTCGCTGCCGGATGACGATGCAGCCCAGGAGGTTCAGGCGCTGATGCGCTCGCTGCTCGGCACCTTCGATCAGTATGTCAAGCTCAACAAGAAAATCCCCGGCGAGGTGCTGACTTCGGTTTCCAGCATCGAAGATCCGGGGCGACTGGCCGACACTGTCGCTGCGCACATGGTGCTCAAGCTGGATGAAAAACAGAAGATTCTGGAAATCCAGAATCTGCGGGAGCGCCTCGAGCATCTGCTGGCTTTGGTGGAAGGCGAAATTGATATTCTCCAGGTCGAGAAGCGCATCCGTGGCCGGGTCAAGCAGCAAATGGAGAAGAGCCAGCGCGAGTACTATCTGAATGAGCAGATGAAGGCGATTCAGAAGGAGCTTGGCGATCTGGAGGACGCGCCGAACGAGATTGAGGATCTGACCCAGCGCATCGAGAAAGCCGGGATGCCGAAGGAGGCTAAAGCCAAGGCGCAGGCCGAGTTGAACAAGCTGAAAATGATGTCGCCGATGTCCGCTGAGGCGACCGTGGTGCGCAACTACCTGGAATGGCTGGTCAACGTGCCATGGAAGAAACGCACCAAGATTCACCAGGATCTGTCCACTGCCGAAGGAATTCTGGAAGCCGATCATTATGGCTTGGAGAAGGTCAAGGAACGGATTCTCGAATATCTCGCCGTGCAGCAGCGGGCGCGCAAGCTCAAGGGGCCGATCCTGTGTCTGGTCGGGCCGCCGGGCGTCGGCAAAACCTCGCTGGGGCGATCCATCGCCCGCGCCACCAATCGCAAATTCTCGCGGATGTCGCTGGGCGGGGTGCGTGACGAGGCGGAAATTCGCGGTCACCGGCGCACCTACATTGGTTCGCTGCCGGGTAAGATCATCCAGAACCTGTCCAAGGTCGGAGTGCGTAATCCGCTGTTCCTGTTCGACGAGATCGATAAGATGTCGATGGATTTTCGTGGCGATCCCTCATCAGCTCTGCTGGAGGTGCTGGACCCCGAGCAGAACAACACATTCAGCGATCACTATCTGGAAGTGGATTTCGATCTGTCTGATGTGATGTTCGTGGCGACCGCCAACTCGCTCAATATCCCGCCGCCCCTGCTGGATCGCATGGAAGTCATCCGCATCCCCGGTTATACCGAGGATGAGAAGCTCAACATCGCGTTGCGTTATCTGGTTCCGAAGCAGATCGCCAATAATGGTCTGAAGAAGGATGAGCTGGAAATCGCTGAGGACGCGGTCCGCGATGCCATCCGCTTCTATACCCGCGAGGCTGGCGTGCGTAATCTGGAACGTGAGATCGCCAAAATCTGCCGTAAGGTGGTCAAGGAAATCACCCTGCATCCCACCTCCCAAAAGACGGTGATTGCGCCCGATATGTTGGATAAATATTTGGGGGTGCGGCGCTTCCGCTATGGCTTGGCCGAGGAGCAGGATCAGGTCGGTCAGGTGACTGGGCTGGCGTGGACCGAGGTGGGCGGCGAATTACTCAGCATTGAAGCGGCGCTGGTGCCCGGAAAGGGCAAACTGATCCATACCGGCCAGTTGGGCGAAGTGATGCGGGAATCCATTCAGGCGGCGATGACCGTGGTGCGCAGTCGCGCCGAGATTCTGGGCATCGACCCGGAGTTCCATCAAAAATATGATCTGCATATCCATGTTCCCGAGGGCGCCACGCCCAAGGACGGCCCCAGCGCCGGCATCGGCATGTGTACGGCTTTGGTGTCGGCGCTAACCCGTGTTCCAGCGCGCGCCAGCGTGGCCATGACCGGCGAGATCACTCTGAGAGGCGAGGTGCTGCCGATCGGCGGNNGCCAGCGTGGCCATGACCGGCGAAATCACACTGCGTGGCGAGGTATTGCCGATTGGCGGGCTGAAAGAGAAATTGTTGGCCGCGCATCGAGGGAGCATCGCAACGGTGGTCATTCCTGAGGAAAACCGCAAGGATTTGGCGGATATCCCGGAAAATATCCTGGCCAAGCTGGATGTGCGACCCGTTCGCTGGATCGACCAGGTGCTGGATATCGCATTGCAATCCCGGCCAATGCCAAAAATCGGTGATGGAGCGGAACCGGGTGAGTCGGCGTCTGCGCCGGAATCTGCGACCAAGGTTGGTGGCGCATTGGAAGGAACGCGAGCGCATTGATGTGTTCAGCGCCAATTGACACTGCTTCAAACGCCCTGCTATAAGGATAAATCGCTGTTATTNNACTGCTGGCTGCCGTATGCGCCATGCCAGACAGCTTCCAAATCCAATAATGCACAATACCGCACAGGAAGGGGATATGAATAAGACTGAACTCGTTGATGCTGTTGCTCAAGCGGCTGATCTGTCCAAAGTCGCCGCTGGCAAAGCCTTGGATGCCGTGCTGGCAACCGTGGGCAAGGCGCTTAAAGAAGGAGATTCCGTAGTGCTGACCGGATTCGGCACNNAGAGCATCGCCCTTACAAGGCGAGGGTCGCGGGTTCGAGTCCCTCAGCACCCACCACGGTTTGGGTATCGGAGCGGTAGTTCAGTTGGTTAGAATACCGGCCTGTCACGCCGGGGGTCGCGGGTTCGAGCCCCGTCCGCTCCGCCAAATATCCTTTTTGCACCGTGCGCAGTCGTGTTTTATCAATGCGTTGTTGTATCCCGGAGCGGTAGTTCAGTTGGTTAGAATACCGGCCTGTCACGCCGGGGGTCGCGGGTTCGAGCCCCGTCCGCTCCGCCAAATGTTCAGGGTGTCTTCAGACACCTTTTTTTATGCGCGTCCGCCGCATTTTCCGTTTTCAGCGCTTCGTTCTGACCCCAGGTAGTGACCATGCTGCTACAGAAAATTCGTGATCATGCCCAAGGCTGGTTTGCCTATACCATCATCGGGTTGCTCATCATCCCATTCGCTGTCTGGGGCATTAACTATTACTTCGAGGGTGGCGGGCCGATGGATGTCGCTGTAGTGGGCGACAGCAAAATTTCGCTCCAGGAATTCCAGCGGGCTTACCAGCAGCAGCGCCAGCGGTTGCAAGCCATGCTGGGCGGCAACGCCGATCCGGCGCTGCTGGATGGGCCGCGTCTGAAACAGGAGGTGTTGCGGCAACTGATTGATGAGCGGGTATTGAACCAGATGGCCCGCGACCAGAAGCTGCGCATCGGCGACCAACAGTTGCATGACGCGGTCATGGCGCTGCCAATTTTCCAACAGAGCGGCGGCTTTAATCGGAATCTGTACGAGCAACTGCTGCGTAATCAGGGCTATACCGCAACCATGTTCGAGGAGGGCTTGCGGCAGTCACTGGCGACTGAACAACTGCGCGATAGCGTGGTGGCCTCGGCGCTGGTCACTCAGGCGGAACTGGAGTCGTTAATCGCTCTCCTTAAACAACAGCGGGAATTGCAGTATGTGATCCTGTCGTTGGCGAAATACGCAGATCAAGCGACGGTGGACGATGCGGCAATCACGGATTACTTCGAGAAGAACAAGGAACGCTTTTTCAACCCCGAACAGGTGCGAGTGCAATATATCGAATTGAAACTGGCGCAGATCGCGGAAGGCGTCGTAGTCAGTGAGGATGAGTTAAAAGCCGCTTATCAGGAGCAGATTGCCAAGTACGGTCGGCCTGAAGAGCGTTCGGCGTCACACATTCTGATCCCGTTGCCGCCAAACGCCAGTCAGGACACGGTGGAGAATGCCCGGGCCAAGGCTCAGCGGATTGCCGACGGCATCCATTCCGGCGGCAAGAGCTTCGATCAGGCGCTGCAAGAAACCAGGGCTGACCCGGCAGGCGCTGCGGAAGGCGGCGAACTGGGCGTGATCGGCAAGGGGATGTTCGATAGTCCGGCGTTTGAGAATGCACTGTACGCCCTGCAAAAAGCCGGTGAAGTCAGCGATCCGGTGCGAATGCCGTCGGGCTTTCACATTATCCGGCTGGACGCTATTACTCCGGCGCAGGTCAAATCGTTCGAGGAAGTGCGTGAGACCGTTAACAAGGAACTTCGCCAACAGCAAGCCGAGAGTCGTTTCTACGAGATTAGCCAGACGCTCGCCAATATTGGCTATGAGCATCCGGATAGCCTGGAGCCGGCTGCCAAAGCGCTGAATGTGCCGATCCAGGACAGTGACTGGTTCAGCCGCAAGGGTGGGGAGGGCGTCACCGCCAACCCCAAGGTTACGGAGAGCGCCTTCGGGGAAGATGTGCTGAAGCGCGGCGTCAACAGCGAGCCGCTGGAACTGGAGCCGAGCCATATCGTGATGATCCGGGTCAAGGAGCATAAGGACGCCACGCCACGCACTCTGGAAGAATCCCGCGAGGATATCGTCAAGGTGTTGCGTGAGCAAAAAGCCCGCGAGGCTATTGCCAAAGACGCCGAGACTTTGAAAACACGCGCCGCCCAAGGCGTCCATTTGCAAACTTTGGCGGGGGAATTGGGCGGCGCGTTCAAAAATGTCGGACTGGTGGGGCGCGATGCGCCATCGGTCGATGCTGCGGTGCTGGACGCTGCGTTCCGTTTGCCGCAACCGGAGGCGGGCAAGGTGGCGCTTGGCGCAACGGCGCTGGCGAGTGGCGATCAGGTGGTGCTGGAAGTCATCCGGGTAGCGCCGGGTCAGAAGGATGCGCTATCCGAGGATGAGCGCAAGGCATTGACGCAACAACTGGCGCAACAGACCGGTTCCGGGCAATTCGACAAGTTGCTCGACAGCCAGCGCATCAAGACCAGGATTGTGACTCACGCCGATCGGCTGTAGAAAATTCTTCCCTCTCCGTTTGGGAGAGGGCTGAGATAAAGGTATTTAGTCCATGGCGCCCAGCGCGATGGTGTTGAAGCCGCCGTCCACATACAGGATCTCGCCGGTAATGCCAGAGGCCAGATCCGAGCACAGAAACGCTGCGGTATTGCCCACTTCTTCAATGGTGACGCACTTGCGCATGGGCGCGATGCGCTCAAAATTATCCAGCATCTTGCGGAAATTCTTGATGCCGGATGCGGCCAGAGTGCGAATCGGGCCGGCGGAGATGGCATTGACTCGAATGCCTTCCGGCCCCAGCGCCTGGGCCAGATAGCGGACGCTGGCGTCCAGACTGGCCTTAGCTAGGCCCATGACGTTGTAGTTGGGCACCGCCCGCACTCCGCCCAGATAAGTCATCGTGATCAGCGCGCCTTTACGATCCTTCATCAGCGGTCGGGCCGCCTTGGCCAGCGCCGTGAAGCTGTAGGCGCTGATATCGTGAGCGATGCGGAAATTTTCGCGGCTGATGCCTTCCAGAAAGTCGCCTTCCAGCGCTTCGCGCGGCGCGTAAGCCACCGAATGCACCACGATGTCCAGCCCGTCCCAATGCTGTTCAAGCTGCTTGAATACGGCGTCAATATCGGCATCGCTTTCTACGTCGCAGGGCAGGGTGATGGAACTGCCCAGTTCAGCAGCCATCTTCTCGACCCGGGATTGCAGCTTTTCGTTCTGATANNGATCAGGGCGCGTTTACCGGCGAGAAAGCCCATAATGAACTCCTAATGCTGTTTTAGTATCGTTTAGACGGGTCACTGAATTCACGAGCTGTAAAGGATACTGCATGACGTGCGCAAAATACCGTTTTCGGCGTGGGTGGGTAATGGGCTTATTCGGCTTGGGCAGTGCATTGTTGACTGCAATAGCCATGGCGGCGCCGACGCATGGCGTCGCCCTGCACGGTCAACTTAAATACGGGCCGGAGTTTTCCCATTTCGATTACGTCAATCCGAATGCGCCCAAGGGCGGCGAAGCCCGGTTTGCCGCCATCGGCAGCTTCGACACCTTTAATCCCTTCAACATCAAGGGCCAGGCCGCTGCCGGCATTGGTCAGTTGTTTGAGAGCCTGCTGACCGGTAGCGCCGATGAGCCGTTTAGCGAGTATGGGTTGATCGCCGAAAGCGTGGAGGTGGCGGAGGATCGCGGTTCGGCGACTTTCGTGCTGCGACCGCAGGCGAAATTTCACGACGGCAACCCGATCACTGCTGATGATGTGCTGTTTTCTTTCGAGACGCTGAAGACCAAAGGCAGCCCGTCCTACCGTTTTTATTACACCAGCATCGCCAAGGCTGAGAAACTGGGCGAACGGCAGGTGAAGTTCAGCTTCAATCCCGGCGAGAACCGCGAACTGCCGTTGATCATCGGCCAGATGCCGGTGCTGTCGAAAAAATACTGGCAAGACCGCGATTTCGGCGCGACGACTCTGGAGATACCGGTGGGCAGCGGCCCGTACCGGCTGGAGCGCTTTGAGCCGGGCCGCTTCGTGATTTACCAGCGCGACGACCATTACTGGGGCAAGGATCTGCCGGTCAACCGGGGACGGCATAACATCGACCGGCTGCGCTACGATTATTACCGCGATGTCACGGTGGCGCTGGAGGCGTTCAAAGCGGGAAGCTATGACCTGCGAGTGGAGAATGTCGCCAAGCAATGGGCGACCGGCTACGACTTCCCGGCCTTGGACAAGGGTCTGGTGAAGAAGGAAACGTTCCCGCACCAGATGCCGTCCGGGATGCAGGGCTTTGCGTATAATCTGCGTCGCCCGCTGTTTCAGGACGCCAAAGTGCGCCAGGCGCTGGCCTACGCTTTCGATTTCGAGTGGAGCAACCGCAACCTGTTCTTCAGCCAGTACACGCGCACCCGCAGCTATTTCGATAATTCCGAACTCGCAGCGCGGGGCTTGCCGTCTCCAGAAGAATTGGCGATTTTGGAACCGTTGCGCCAGGAATTGCCGCCGGAGGTGTTTAAGGCTGCTTACGAGCCACCGACTGCGGGCGATGACGCCCAACTCCGCGTCAATTTTCAGAAAGCGTTGCAATTATTGCAGGAGGCCGGCTGGGTTTTCCGGGATCGCAAGCTGGTTCATGCGAAAACCGGCGAGCCGTTCCGCTTTGAGTTGCTGATCGCTGAGCCGACCTGGGAGCGAATCGCGCTGCCGTTCGCTCGCAATCTGGAACGGCTGGGCATTGAGATGACGGTGCGTAGCGTGGATTCGGCTCAGTACGAAAATCGGGAGCGCACTTTCGATTTCGATATGATCGTGAATGTCTGGGGCCAATCGCTGTCGCCGGGTAACGAGCAGCGGGAGTTCTGGAGCAGCGCCGCCGCCACTGATCCGGGCAGCCGCAATCTCAGCGGTTTGAAAAACCCGGCGATTGACCGGCTGGTGGATCAGGTCATCGCCGCTCCCGACCGCGCCAGTCTGGTTACGCGGGTGCGGGCGCTGGATCGGGCGTTGCAATGGAATTATCTCGTCATCCCGCACTGGCATCTTCCTTATGTCCGCATCGCGTTCTGGGATAAATTCGGTTATCCCCCGGTGACGCCCATGCAGGGGGTGCAACTGGAAGCCTGGTGGATCGATCCGGCCAAGGATGCGGCGCTGGCCAGACAAAAGAATGGTGGATCGTAAACCTGCGCCATGTTCGCCTACATCCTCCGCCGTTTGGCGCTGATTCCGCTGACCCTGCTTGGCATCATCGCCATCAATTTCGTCATCGTGCAGATCGCTCCCGGCGGGCCGGTGGAGCAAATACTGGCGCAGCTTAAGGACACTGCGGTTTCCGCCACGAGCCGGGTGGGCGGGGGGGAGGGTGTGGAAGCGGGGCGCGGTAGCACGGCGGCTTCGCAAAAATCCGGCGGCAATGGCGCCTATCGCGGCGCGCAGGGACTCGATCCGAACTTTATCGCCGAACTCAACCGTCAGTTCGGTTTTGATCAGCCGGCCTATGTGCGTTTCGGATTGATGGTCCGTGATTATCTGAGCTTCGATCTCGGCAAAAGCTATTTCCGCGACCGCGCAGTGCTGGATTTGGTGCTGGACAAGTTGCCGGTCTCCATTTCGCTGGGGGTGTGGAGTACCTTGTTGATTTATCTGGTTTCGATTCCGCTCGGCGTTGCCAAGGCGGTGCGCGACGGTTCGCGTTTCGATGTGCTGAGCAGCGCGGCGGTGATCATCGGTTACGCTATTCCAGCGTTCCTGTTCGCTATTTTACTGATTATCGTATTTGCCGGCGGGCGTTATCTGGACTGGTTTCCACTGCGGGGCTTGGTATCGGACAATTGGGCCGATCTGAGCTGGCCGGCGCGGATTCTGGATTACTTCTGGCATCTGACCCTGCCGGTGACGGCGATGGTGATTGGCGGCTTCGCCTCGCTCACCATGCTGACCAAGAATGCGTTCCTGGATGAAATTAACAAGCAGTATGTGGTCACTGCTCGCGCCAAGGGTCTCAACGAGCGGCAGGTGTTGTATGGGCACGTCTTCCGCAACGCCATGTTGCTGGTGATCGCAGGTTTTCCGGCCACATTGGTCAGCATGTTATTTACCGGATCGCTGCTGATTGAGGTGATCTTTTCGCTGGATGGCCTGGGGCTGCTGGGATTCGAGGCGGTAGTGAAGCGTGATTATCCGGTGATGTTCGGGACGCTGTACATGTTTAGCCTGATCGGGCTGCTGCTGAATCTGGTCAGCGATCTGAGCTATCACTTCGTCGATCCGCGCATTGATTTCGCAGCGCGGGAAGTGTGAATGCAGTGTGGCAATGCAGGCGCTGCTGGATTATCCTAGAAGCTGCTGCGGAAATTGTTTGAGGGCAATTCTACCTTTGTGCTGGTGTGGTGGAATGGTATACACACAGGACTTAAAATCCTGCGCCCTTGACC
>DEHY01000089.1 GCA_002352185.1 Competibacteraceae bacterium UBA2788 | reverse complement strand
TTTTTACAGGACTACCCGAAAATGATAACGGCCCCGCTGGGGGCCGCTACATAGCCAAGTTCACCTACAGAGAATCAGCGTCGTAGCGTTGCAGATACCAGTCCACCGTTTTGGCAATGCCGGTATTAAACGTTTCCTGCGGCTTCCAACCGAGTTCCTGATCCATCTTGTCGGCGGCAATGGCATAACGCCAGTCATGACCAGGCCGGTCGGTCACAAAAGTAATGAGCCGCTCATGCGGCGCGTGTTCCGGGCGGCGCTCATCCAGCAGGGTGCAAATCAACCGGGTGATATTGATATTCGCCCACTCATTACAGCCGCCGATATTGTAAGTCTCGCCCAACTGACCTCGGCGAATCACGGCGTCAATGCCCCGGCAATGATCCTCGACATACAGCCAGTCGCGGATATTACTGCCGTCGCCATAAACCGGAATCGGTTTTTGCAATAAACAGGAGCGAATTACCGTCGGAATAAACTTCTCACTATGCTGATAAGGGCCGTAATTGTTGGAGCAATTGGTCGTGACTACCGGCAAACCGTAGGTATGGAAATAAGCCCGCACCAGATGATCGGAACCGGCCTTGGATGCGGAATAGGGTGAATTCGGCGCATACGGCGTAGTTTCACTGAACGGCGGATCGTCGCGTCCTAAAGTGCCGTACACCTCATCGGTAGAAATGTGATGAAAGCGGCAATGGCCGGCTGTTTTTCCATCCAGCCAGGCCATCCGCGCGGCTTCCAGCAAAGTAAAGGTGCCGACCAGGTTGGTTTGGACAAACGCCGCCGGTCCGGTGATGGAACGGTCCACATGGCTCTCGGCGGCGAAGTGGGCGATGGTGTCAATCTGGTGTTCGCACAGCAGCCGATCCACCAGCGACCGGTCACAGATGTCGCCCTGCACGAAGAGATGCCGCGCCGGATCAGGCAGATCGCGCAAATTATCCAGCGAACCGGCGTAGGTCAGCAGGTCAAGATTGACGATGCGAACTGCCGGGTCGGTAGCCAGCAGGTGGCAGATAAAGTTGCAGCCAATAAAGCCGGCGCCGCCGGTCACCAGCATGTTATGGGGATGATGTTCCATGGGCGGATCGCTTTAACGAAGATCAAGGTTGAATTCAGCGATCACGGGCGCGTGATCGGACGGGCGTTCCAAGTGGCGCGGGGCCTTATCCACTTGGCAGGCGGTACAGATCGCCGCCAGCGCCGAACTGGCGAGAATGTGATCAATCCGCAGGCCAAGATTGCGGCGAAATGCGGCGGCGCGGTAATCCCACCAACTGAAACTGCCCTCTTCTTGCGGAAACAGCCGGAAGGTATCTTTTAAGCCCAGCGCCAGCAAACGCTGGAATGCGGCCCGTTCCGCCGCGCTGCACAGCACTTGACCGGCCCAGGCGACGGGATCATGCACGTCGCGGTCTTCCGGCACGATGTTGAAATCACCCAGCACGATCAATTGGGAATGCCGCGCCCGTTCGTCGCGCAACCAGCCGGTCAGCGCCTCCAGCCAGGCCAGTTTGTAGGCGTACTTGTCGGAACCGACCGCCTGCCCGTTGGGGACGTAGAGATTGATCACCCGCACTCCGCCGACGGTCGCGCCGAGTACCCGCCGCTGCGGATCGTCCATTCCCGGCAGGTCGGTCACGAGTTCGCCGGCGGGCAGGCGGCTGAGAATCGCGACGCCGTTGTAGGTTTTCTGCCCGGAAAACACCGCTTGATAACCGATATTGGCGATGTCCAGCGTCGGGAAATCGGGATCGGTGAGCTTGGTTTCCTGTAGCGCCAGAAGGTCTGGTTGCCGCTCGCGCAACCAGTCCAGCACCTGCGGCAGGCGCACCTTCAGCGAATTGACGTTCCAGGTGGCAATTTTAATTTTCGTATCACTCGGTTTTATGCGCGGTCAAAGCGCCTTTTTCCAAACTCAGCACCGCCGATGCCTTGGAGATGGCGCTGCACCCTTTCCCATCCAATCTCCGGTTCGAGCGTCCGGCTAACCACTCCGCACTTCGACCCGGCTTTGCCCGCCGGATTGGCGCTGCACCCGAATCTGAATCCCGATCCGCTCGCTCATTTCCTGCACATGAGAAATGACGCCCACCTTGCGGCCCTGCGCCTGCAAATTGTCCAGCGCATCCATCGCCACCCGCAGCGTGTCGGCGTCGAGACTGCCGAAACCCTCGTCAATAAACAGCGATTCCACCTGTACCCGGTTGGAGGACAGCGACGCCAGACCCAGCGCCAGCGCCAGCGACACCAGGAAGGATTCGCCGCCGGACAGCGAATGCACCGAGCGGATTTCATCGCCCATGTCCTGATCCACCACCATCAGCGCCAGGGTGTCCTTGACCCGATCCAGCCGGTAGCGGCGGGACAAGTCGGCAAGATGATGGTTGGCGTAGCCGAGCAGGATATCCAATGTGAGTTGCTGAGCGTAATTGCGGAATTTCTTGCCGTCGGCGGAACCGATCAACGCATCCAGCTTGCGCCAGATTTCGGTTTTTGCCTCCTGCTTGGCGATATCCGCCTGCAATGACCCGGTTTTAGCGCGGCGTTCATCATCCCGGCGCAGGTCAAGCTCGGCTTCATTATGGCGGCGCTGGGCGGCATCCAGAGCAGCGAGGGTTTGCTGTTGAGCGGCTTGCGCGACCTCTGCGGAATCCGGGCTGACGCGGCGCTGTTCATGCGCTTCCCGTTGTAATTGGCGTTCCTTAAAAATAGCCTCGGCAGTTTGAACTGCATCGGCAAGTTTCTGTAATGCCGCCCGCTCCCGCGCCAACCAGTCGCCGTCATGGGCCAGCAGGGCGCGGACTCGGGTTAAATCCGGCATTGCGTCGGCATGACGGGCATTGAAATCGGCGAGCCAATGATTGAATGCCGCCTCGGCCTGTTCTGCTTTGTGCCGGCTGGAAAGCAAAGCCTGCTTTACCTGTACGAGTACAGCTTCGGCGCTGGCCTCGTTATTCGCTGCGGTCTTTACTTCCCCTTCATGATCTCGGAGCGTGGTTTTTGCATCTTCAATCGCTTTGCCGAACTCTCTTTCCACATCGGCTATTGGCCGCCCGCTGAACAAATCCTGCCGTTGTCGGCGTTTGTCCTGGAGATCGCGGTCAATGCTTTGGAAGGTTTCGGAGGCGTGTTGCCATTGCCCGGTTTTATCGGCGACGACTGCGATATGGCTGCTGATTTCAATATCGAGTTCGGCGCGCTGTTTTTGCCATTGTTCAGCCTTTCGACTCTGGTCATGCCATTGTGCGACTTTTTGTCGCCGCTGCTCATGAAAAGCAATGGGATCGGCTTGCCAGCGGGGACGCCAGTCGTAACCGGAAAACGCCGCGTCCAGATCGGTCAGCCGCTCTTCCAGTTGGTGGGAAACGTCGGTTTTTCGTTCTTGAGCGGTCTTCAGCGTTTGCGCCGCCTGTTCCAAAGCGGCTTGCGCGGCGTTCAGTTGATCCCGCGCCATTGCATGTTGCTGCTGGGCCTGATCCCGAATCTTCTGCGCTTCATCCCGAATCCTGGCGGCTTGCCGTAACGCATTCTCTTCCTGCGCAATGGCGGTTAATTGCTCGTGGGTCATTCGCTGCTGATCGGTGAACCAGACCGGACGGTCGGTGGGCGCCATGGCAGCGAGTTCCGTTGCAATCGGATGAGCGTTCCATGCATCGCCATCCCGTTGCATGGCTGCGGTCAAGGGTTCTTGCTCCTCGGCGATGCGGGTCCGTCGCTGCTGGCTGTTTTCAAGTTCCTTTTTGTGCGCGGCTTCCTGCGCGCCCAGTCCATTCAAGGCATTCTGGCAATCGCTGACTGCGTTTCCGAGTTGGCTGAGCATGGCGCGGGAAGGCGCATCGCCAGCGGCATAAGGATGTTCCGTCGCGCCGCAGACCGGGCAGGGCGAACCCGCTTCCAGCGTTTCCCGCAGGGTTTCAACGCGCTCAGCGCAGGCGGCTTCAGCGATTTTCAGCGACTTTTGCGCCTGTTCCAACCGGACGGCTGCCGCAGGCTGGTCGGCTGCAATCCGGCGCAACGCGGTTTCCGCGTGCGCGATTTTTTCTTTAAGCTCATTAGCTTCAGCGTCCAGCTTGTGTTGACGGTCGAGCGCGCCGACCAGCCCGCTCCACAGCCGTTCGGCGCTGGCAATCTGATCGCGGCGGATCGCAGTCGCTTCACGGCGTCTGGACAACGTTTCCGCATCGAAGCCGGCTAAAGTCTGAATCGCTGTTTGCAATTGGGTCTCTGCCGTCTGCAACGCCGTTTCAGCCCTGGTGTAATTTTCAGCCGCCTTGTCCCGCATTTGCCGCCGCTTTCGTTCATCCTGCTGCCTGTCGCTGACCGTTCTTTCCGCTTCCCGCAAGTCGCTCTGCGCTTTGGCCGCCTGACTCAACAGCACATCCCAGCGCGGCCAGTTCTCAGCCAAGGTTTGCAATGGTTCATGCGCCGCCAGCCAGTTCTGGGTAGTTTGTAATTGCTGAATGATCGAGTCACGCCCGGTTTTTTTGCTGGACAGGTTCGCTTGCGCTTGCGCTTCAGCTTTTCGAGCATCGTCCAATGCTGTGTTTGCTTTCTTATATTCGGAATTTAGTCTGACAATGTCAGCATCAAGCAACTTGGCGCGGTCGAGATCGGCGCTGGCGTCTGCCTTGGCCTGTTCGGCGGCGGCGACGGCCTGCCCGGCTTTCGCCAATGTCGCATCGGCTTGTTGCCGGATGCGCCGCGCCTCGCTCAATCTTTCTTCCGCGCTGCTAATCGCCTGGCGATTTTTCGCAACCTCTTCAGCCACGCGGTCAATTTCAGCCACATGAAAGCGGGCGTCCTGCACCGCTTCGACTTGGGCGCAGTAGCGTTGCCGGGGCGCGGCGGTTTCCCTGGCGGCAAGCGCTTTTTGCACCTCATCCTGCGCCTTCCGTTCGTCCTGCCTCAGTTTTTCCCAAGCCTCATGCCACTGTAATTGTCGGCCTAATTCATCTTTGCGCCGAGTCAGCGTCGCCATTTCCGCATTGGCGGCATCGCGCTCCTGCTCGCGTTGGGCGCGCACCTCCATAGAGAAAGGTTGTTGCCCGTCGAGTTGGCCTTTCAGCGCATCCAGCGCTTGCTGTTCGGCCTTGGCGCGATCAAAGGCGCGAATGGAAATACCGGTGCAAGCATCCAGCCCGGTCAGGGTTTGCAACAATTGCCCGCGCTCATTGTTGTCGGCTTGCAGGAAAGCGGCAAACTCGTTCTGGGCCAGCAGCACGGCGCGGGTGAATTGCCCGAACGACAGGCCAAGCCGTTCCTTGATGGCTTTCTGGACTTCGATTTTGACGCCACCGATGATCTGGCTGCCGTCAAGGGTTTGTAGCCCCATTTCAGCGCCTTGCAGCTTGCCGTCGGCTTTGCCGCGTGCGCGGCGCACACTCCAGCGAGCGCGATAGGCCACGCCATCATTGCCGACGAAATCCACCTCGGCCAAAGCCTCGCCTGCGCCGCGTCTGAGCAGGTTGCGCGGATCTTGCGCGGTAATGGTTTCATCGCCGACATCGGGCAGACTGACGCCCTTGACGGCAGAGTCCGTCAGGCGCGGCGTATCGCCATAAAGCGCCAGGCACAGCGCATCGAGCAAGGTGCTTTTGCCCGATCCGGTTGGCCCGCAAATGGCGAACAGGCCGGTAGACGCCAACGGCTCCTGATTAAACTGAATCTCGAATTCCCCGGCCAGCGAGGCCAGATTTTTGCCGCGAATGGCGAGAATTTTCATGGCGCGGACTCTCCGCCGGATTCCAGCAAAAGCTCTCTAAAGGCGTTCATTAAATCAGTGGCGGGTTCCTCGCCATATTTGCGCCAGTGGAGTTTTCTAAAAATGTCATCCGGTTGCAGTCGCCCCAGATCGTCCAGCGATTGCGGGCTATTGTCGGGCCTGCTGTTGGCGTTCCCGCCATAGGTGGGTTTGATTTTCGCCCGGCGGACTGGCTTGCCGTCCAGAACCGAATCAACGCGGGCGCGCAATCCAGGCTCCGGGCCATTCAGCAGCACTTGCACTTCCAGATAAGGTTGCGCATCGCGCGGCGCGTCGGGCAGATCGAGGGCGTTGAGAGCATCCAGCACCTCGTCCAGCGGCGCGGGTTGCGCGGGGACTCGCAATAATTCCACCGCACGCGGGATGCGGATCTTGGTGATTTGCGCCACGGATTCGCCATCAAGATCAATACGGACCACTTGATGCGGATAGTGAATTTCCGTGAACGACATCGGCAGCGGACTGCCGCAATAGCGCACCCGCTCCTGACCGCCGACCTTTTGGGCGCGATGCAAATGGCCCAAAGCCGCATAAGCGATGACGGGATCGAACATATCCACCGGCAGCGCTTCCGCCCCACCAATGATGATACGGCGCTCGGAATCGGCGGAAGTCGCGCCGCCATTCATGTGGCAATGGCCGAGCGCGATGATGGCCTGACCGCTTTCCCGGCGATTTAGCGCAAACTCCAATGCCTGCCGGTAAAGCAGCTTCACCCCTTCCAGATACGGATCGCCGCCAGTTTCCACCCGTAGCACGTCGCCGGGCCGCAAGAAAGGTACGGCCAGGCACCAGGCCGCAATCTCGCCGTCGCGGTTTTTCAGCGGCGTCACTAATCGGTCGAGTTCGATTTCCCCTTGCTGGCGAGCGCAACCAACGACGGTAGCGTCGAAAGCCGCAAACAGCGGCGCGGGCGCTTCCAGCCGCCCTGACGAATCGTGATTGCCGGCAATCATCACGATATCGAGATCAGGAACGCGATGCTTGGCGGCGGTGAGAAAGCGGTAAAGCTGTTTCTGGCTTTCAGCAGAAGGATTGGAGTTATCAAAAATATCGCCAGCAATCAGCAGAGCGTCAATTTGCTCGGTTTCCAGCGTGTCGAGCAGCCAATCCAGAAAGCATTGGTGTTCATAAATGCGGTCGAAATCATGCAAGGTTTGGCCGAGATGCCAGTCCGAAGTGTGCAGCAGGCGCATCATGTTGTCCTCGCTTTATTTTAATTATCAGGACACTCGCTTGCGGGAATGTGGCACGGGCATCCTGCCCGTGTTCGCGGGAATGTGGCACGGGCAGGATGCCCGTGTTCAGTTCGCGGGCAAAATGCCCGTGCCACGTTTCCGAATTCACTTCAGCATCAGCGGCCCCGGTTTCAGCACCAGCGCGCTGAGCGGCGGCAGATTCAGCACGATGGAGAAGGCGTAGCCGTGGCTGAAAAATTCCTCAGCCATGACTCGCTTGCCGGGCAGCGTCGCGCCGGAGCCGCCGTATTCGCTGGCGTCGCTGTGCAGCAATTCCCGATACTCAACCGGATAGGGCACTCCAATCCGGTAAGTTTTGTGCGCCTGATCGGAGAAATTCAGCACGAACAGCACCGCCTCGCGCGGATCGCGGGCCTTGCGCGCGAAAGCCAGCACGCTGGTCTCAGCGCCGCTCGCATCCAGCCACTCGAAGCCGGCGCCGCGAAAATCCACCTGATGGCAGGCAGGCTCCCGCGCATACAGCGTGTTGAGATCGCTGACGAAGCGTTGCAAGCCCTGATGCGCGGGTTTGGGCAGCAACGCCCATTCCAGGCCGCTATCGTGATTCCATTCGTTCGGCTGGCCGAACTCCCCGCCCATGAACACCAGCTTCTTGCCGGGATGGCCGTACATGAAGGCGTATAGCAGCCGCAGATTGGCGAACTGCTGGCGTTCCGTGCCCGGCATCTTGCCGAGCAGCGACTTTTTCAGATGCACCACTTCATCGTGCGACAGCGACAGGATGAAGTTTTCATTGAAGGCGTAGACGATGCCGAAAGTCAGCTTGTCGTGATGATGGCGGCGATGCATCGGCTCTTTTTGCAGATAGAACAGCACATCGTGCATCCAGCCCATGTTCCACTTGAAGCCAAAGCCCAGGCCGCCGTGATCGGTGGGTCTGGAGACATTGGGCCAGGCGGTGGATTCCTCCGCGATCATCATCACGCCGGGGAATTGGCCGTGAACGACTGCATTAGTGTGCTTGATGAATTCAATCGCCTCCAGATTCTCGTTGCCGCCATACTTGTTGGGAATCCAGTCCTTTTTGGAATAATCCAGATACAGCATCGAAGCCACCGCGTCTACCCGCAGCCCATCGAAGTGGAAAGTCTCCAGCCAGTACAGGGCGTTGGCGATCAGGAAGTTTTCGACCTCGTGGCGGCCGTAGTTGAAAATCAGCGTGCCCCAATCGGGGTGTTCGCCCTGGCGCGGGTCGGCGTGTTCGTAAACGCAGGTACCATCGAACCAGGCCATAGCGTGAGCGTCTTTGGGGAAGTGCGCCGGCACCCAGTCGAGAATCACGCCGATGTTGTGCTGGTGGCAGCGGTCGATCAGGTCCATCAGATCTTCCGGCCGGCCGTAGCGGGCGGTCGGGGCGTAGAAATTGGAAATCTGATAGCCCCAGGACGGGCCGTAAGGATGCTCGGCCAACGGCAAAAATTCGATGTGGGTAAAACCCATCTCCAGCACGTAAGGAATCAACTGATCGGCGAGTTCTCGATAAGACAGGAACTCGCCATCCGGCTTGCGTCGCCAAGACCCGGCGTGGACCTCGTAAATGGCTACCGGCCGTTCCCAGGTGTTGCCGCGCGACCGCTGCCGCATCCACTCCTCATCGCGCCAAACGTGCTTGCCGGCCCGGTCGTAGACCACGCTGGCGGTGCCGGGCGGTACTTCGGTGTAAAAAGCGAAGGGGTCGGTCTTCAGGAACAGGTTGCCGTTGCGGGCCAGGATCTCGAACTTGTACAAATCGCCCTCGTCGAGACCGGGCACGAACAGTTCCCAGATGCCAGAACCTGGCCGCAATCGCATCGGGTGGCGGCGGCCGTCCCAGTGGTTGAAGCCGCCCACCACGCTGACCCGTTGAGCGTTCGGCGCCCACACCGCGAAGTTGATGCCGTCCTGGCCGGTTACGTTGCAGCGATGCGCGCCCAGCTTTTGGTAAATTTGGTAATGGTTGCCTTCTGCGAACAGGAAACAGTCCTGATCGCCCAAAATCGAAAACGTCGTCGCGTAGGGATCGGCGAAAGTGTGGTTTCGGCCGTGTTCGGTCGCGTTCAGCCGGTAGCGCAGGGCATCCGGCTCGGCCGCGACCAGCGCCTCGAACAAGCCGCCATCGTGGACCTGTTGCAGCGGATACAGCAATTGCGGCCGGTCATCGCGCACCAGGCAAGGCGATTGCGCGCCGGGCAGCAGGGCACGCACCACGGACAGGCCCGGTTCCCGCAGCGGATGGGGTCCCAGCAGGCCATGCGGGTCGCCATGCCGCCCCTGCATCAGCGGAGCGCTTTCCGCCGCGCTCAGGGTTGGGGTAGCGGTGGTTTCCCGTAACAGGCAGCGCAAATCCGCTGCCAGGCTTTGTCCTTCCAGGCGGGCGGCGTAAGTGCGGGTGTCGGTCCGCAGCGCGTCTATGTGGTAAACCTGCCGCCAGAACTGGGCGTTGGCGATCAGGACATTGCGGACTTCGGGCCGCTCCAGATCGAAAGCCAGCAAGCCGCCGGCGCCGTCGCGGTCGTAAATCCGCGTGCCGTCGAACCAGCTTAGCTCTTGCCCCTCGCGCGGGAGCAGCGGCGGGAGCCAATCCAGAATCACGCCGATGTCGTGCTGGTGGCAGGCGTCGACGAAAGCCATCAGCTCCTCGGGCCGGCCATAGCGCGGATTGGGCGCGTAGTAGCTCGCTACCGTCTCGCCTGCTTCCCAAAACTTCAGTTCGACGTGAGTCGATTTCTGGTCGAGCAGATGCGGCAGAACGATTGCTTGCAGTTGGCTGTAGCTGGCGACCCCGTCCGGTCTGCCGGCGGCATTATCGCCGAGCGCGACCCGGTGAATGGCGACCGGCAATTCCCAGCCGGGCGTTTCCACGGATCGCGCCATCCAGGGTCCGTCGCTCCAATCGTGGCAGCGCTGGATGTCGAAGACCAAGGCTGCCGTCTTGGGATAAACCTCCGTACAAAAGGCCAAAGGGTCGGTTTTGAGAAAGACCGCGCCTTCCCCGTTGCGGATTTCGTATTTATAAAGTTCGCCCAGCCCAAGATCGGGGACGAATAACTCCCACACGCCAGACTCGTGCCGTTCCATCGGATGGCGGCGGCCGTCCCACTGGTTGAAGGTACCGACCACGCTGATCCGGCTAGCGTTGGGTGCCCAGAGCGCGAAATTGACGCCTACGACGCCTTCTTTCACCCGCAGATGCGCGCCCAATTTGGTGAACAACGGATCGAGTGCGCCTCGCTGGAACGCTTGACCGTCGGCCCGGCCGAAAGAGGGTTCGTGGATGGCGTAAGGATCGTGAAAGGTGGCGACTTGACCGCTGGTATCGACGGCCATGATCCGGTATTCCAGTTCTGCGATGCCCGGAATGCGGACGGCAAACAAGCCATCCGGATGCAACCGTTGCATTTCGCGTTTGCCGGTACCGTCCACCGGCAGCACGTAGGCACGCTCGGCCTGTGGCAGAAAGGCGCGAATCGTCAGCACCCGTTCTCGCTCGGCGTAGTGGGGGCCCAGGATCGCGTAAGGTGCGTCGTGACGCAATTCGATGATTTTTCGAACATGTTCTTCCAGCATCGCCCTTACCTTCTTTGTAGTGCTGCCGGTTTGATTAACGCGAAAAATTTGCGGGATATTCTAAAGCAGCCGGCTGTCGAAAGGCAGGGAAGAGTAAGGGAAACGGTGCTGCTCTGCAAAAAAGATCGGGCGACGTTCATCGAGCGTCGCCCGTCGCATGGGGATAGAGCGGTCTTTATTGCGCTTGCTGAGCTGGCGAAACCGGCGGGGTCGGTTGGCCAAGCTGCCCGCGCATCATGCGGTGCATCGGCCGGTCGGTGAAGAAATCGTCCATCACTTTCTTCTGGGTCGGGTCGAGCGTCGCGTATAAATCGCTGGCGGCTTTGACCATCGCTTTCATGCTAGCCAGATTCTGCTCCATGTTCTGGGCCATCTCCTCGAAGTGGGCCAGCGCGGTCTCGTCCTTGTCGCGCATTTCCTGCCTGTTTTTCTGCATGGCATCGTGATGGGCATCTTGGGCGGCGAGAAACGCTTTCCAAGACGCTTGCTGTTCGGGCTTTAGCTTCAGCCGCGCTTCCAGCAACTCCATTCGCTCGGCGTGGAACTGCTGCATCATCGCCATGCGTTGCCCTGGATCGCCGCCCATCCGGCCATGTCCTCTTCCCGGGCCGCCGCCCATCATCGGACAGTCGCCTGGGCCGCCGCCCATCATCGGGCCGGGTCCGCCCCAAGGATTGGCGATGGCGATGGTGGTCAGTCCAAGGCTTGCGACTGCGGCGATCAACAGTTTTTTGCGTAACGGTTTCATGTTCGACTCCTCAGTTGTTCGGTTGCTTTGACGATATTAGACGCCGTGCATGTAACCGGAATTTTGCCGGGGAGGGAATTTTGTAACGATTTGTATCGTGCGAACCCTCGGAACCGCCAACCGTCTACAATCCCGCTATTCCCCAACGCCGGGTTCGATTGCCCATGAACGACCATCTGCTCATCGTGGACGACGATGCAGGTCTGCGCGAACTGCTGGCCGACTATTTGGGTCGCAACGGTTTTCGGGTGACCGGCGTAGCCGACGGCCGCGGATTGTGGGCCGCACTGGAGCGGGAACAGGTCGATTTGGTCATTCTCGATCTGATGATGCCCGGAGACGATGGGCTGGTGCTGTGCCGCAACCTGCGCGCCCGCTCGCAAATCCCGGTCATCATGTTGACCGCGCGCGGCGATGACACCGACCGCATCGTCGGCCTGGAAATGGGTGCAGACGACTACCTGCCCAAACCGTTCAATCCCCGCGAACTGCTGGCGCGGATCAAAAGCATTTTGCGCCGTGCCCGCAATGTTCCCGCCGAACCGGGCGAGGCGCGTCGCTTCCATTTCGCCGGCTGGACGCTGGACGTGGAGGCCCGCCAACTCGTCGCGCCGGATGAGGTGCTGGTGCCGCTGGGCGCCAGCGAATATCGGCTGCTGCGAGTGTTTCTCGATCATCCCCAGCGGGTACTGAACCGCGACCAGTTGTTGGATTTCACCCAAGGCCGCGAGGCGACGCCCTTCGACCGCAGCATCGACGTGCAGGTGAGCCGGTTGCGGCGACGTTTGCGCGACGGTCCGCGCGAGTCCGTCATCATCAAGACCGTTCGTAACGAGGGCTATCTGCTGGCGGCCCACGTCAGCCGGGAATTTTGATGCGCCTGTTGCCGCAATCCCTGTTCGGCCGGTTGCTGCTGTTTTTGACCGCTGGCTTGGTGATCGCCCAATTGTTGAGCGCCACGATTCTGCTGCAAGATCGCGATCAGGCGCTTTATCACGCCATCGGCGGCCACGTCGCCCAGCGCATCGCCGCCATCGTCGATCTGCTCGATACGCTGGACGAAGGCGAACGCCGGCGACTGGTGACGGCGCTGGATTTGCCGCCCACTCGCATCGGTCTCGATTTGCCCTGGGAGGCTGCCATCGAGCCGGACGAGCGCTATCACACCGCCCTGTTTCGCGGGCTGTTGAGGCGCCAATTGGGGCCGGATCGCTCATTTCAGTTGGAAATCAACGACGATTTGCCGCTACCGCCACCACCTGCCGAACGGCCGCGCTGGTTCGATCCCGGCCAACCGCCGCGACCGCACGACTGGGCCGACCGGCCACCGCGCTGGCGGATGCACGCCATGATGATGGGGTTGCGCAATTTCGTGGTGCAGGTCCGCTTGCGCGACGGTGCGACGGTGACGTTTCAGCAGGTGCTGCCGGAGGAAGTGATCGCTTGGCCGGGACGGTTGCTGCTCATTTTGCTGGTGCTGCTGGTTTCGGTCGCGATGCTGGCCGCTTTGGCGGTGCGAGCGCTGACCCGGCCGCTCGCCGTGTTGGCCGATGCCGCCGGCGAGCTTGGCCGCGACATCCGCCATCCGCCGCTGAACGAGAGCGGACCGCTGGAAGTCCGCCGTGCCGCCCGCGCCTTCAACACCATGCAAGAGCGGTTGATCCGCTACATCGAGGATCGCAACCGGATTCTCGCCGCAATCTCCCACGACTTGAAAACGCCGATCACCCGGCTGCGGCTGCGCGCCGAACTGTTGGACGATGTCCCGCTGCGGGAGAAGTTTCTGGCCGATCTCGACGACATGCAGCGGATGGCGCAGGCGTCGCTGGATTTCCTGCGCGGCGGCGAGGACAGCGAACCCATCGCGCTAGTGGATCTGAACGCCTTGCTGGAATCGTTGCAGGAGGACGCCGAGGATACCGGCTACGAGGTGAGCATCGCCGGAACGGCTCACCAGCCGTTGCGGTGCCGGCCGCTGGCGCTCAAGCGTTGTCTGACCAATCTGGTGGACAACGCGCTGAAGTACGGCCAGCGCGCCGAAATTGCAGTTACGGATACGCCAACTCGGCTGAGGCTGATCGTCCGCGACCGTGGCCCCGGCATTCCAGCGGCGGAGTTGGAGCGGGTGTTCGAGCCGTTCTACCGGCT
>DEHY01000122.1 GCA_002352185.1 Competibacteraceae bacterium UBA2788 | reverse complement strand
ATAGTCCGCAATCGCTTCCAGGGTGAGCGGCGCTTCCGCAGTGAGCGGATGGGACTCCGGCACAATCACTGCGTGGCGCCATTCGTAAAACCCGAAAGCCGCCAGTTCAGCCACGTCGGCCAACGCTTCGGTGGCGATGCCGATGTCGGCCTCGCCGGACAGCAGCCGCGTGACAATCTCGCTGGGACTGGCCTGATGCAGCGCCAGATGGACCTTGGGAAAAGCCGCCTTGAACTGTCCGACAATGGGCGGCAGCGCGTAGCGGGCCTGGGTGTGGGTGGTGGCGACGCAGAGCTTGCCCTGATCGCGGTTGGAGAATTGCGCCGCCAGTTGGCGAATGTTGTTGGCGTCGAGCAACATCCGCCTGACGATTTCCACCATCTCCTTGCCCGGCTCCGTCATCCCCAATAGCCGTTTGCCCCGGCGGATAAACAACTCCACCCCGAGTTCATCCTCCAAATCCTTGATGTGCTTGCTTACCCCCGACTGCGAGGTGAACAGTGCATTGGCGACTTCGGTCAAGTTGAAATTGCAGCGCACCGCTTCCTGGATGATTTTAAGCTGCTGGAAATTCACGCGGTCAGTTCCACCGGTGGCGCCTCGGGCGCAAACAGCCGAATCCGCGCCGGCTGCAACCGCACCCGTTGTCCCGTATCCAGCCGCAATGCCGCCATCCGCTCGTGCGATAACTCCACTTCAAAAAAGCGACCCGTTTGATCATGTCCAACACTGGTCAGCTCGACCCGCGCCGTAGCACCCAGCGCCAGCACCCGTTCCACCCGCGCCTCGATACCGGAACGTTCCGATAAATCAGTGACGATATCCAGTTCATGCGGGCGGACAAACCCCAGGGTTTCGGCGCCGGTTTCAAAGCCATGATGATCCAGGCGCACCTGATCCGCGCCGACCTGTAAGTGAGGCCCCTGCACTCGACCGTGGAACAGATTGACCGCGCCGAGAAAGCTGTATACGAACGGGGTCGCCGGATGTTCATAGACCTGAGCGGGCGTCCCGATCTGCTCAACGCGACCCTGATTCATCACCGCCACCCGATCCGAAACCTCCAGCGCCTCCTCCTGATCGTGGGTGACGAAGATACTGGTGATATGCAGCGCGTCGTGCAGGGTGCGCAACCAGCGGCGCAACTCCTTGCGCACCTTGGCGTCCAGCGCTCCAAACGGCTCATCGAGCAGCAAGACGCGCGGCTCGACCGCCAGAGCGCGCGCCAGCGCGATCCGCTGGCGCTGGCCGCCGGACAACTGGGTTGGGTAGCGATTCGCCAGCGCGTTCAGTTGCACCAGGTCGAGGAGTTCACTCACGCGCTGACGAATTTTGTCGGCGGCGGGACGCTGCCCGCGAGGCTTGACCCGCAGCCCGAAAGCCACGTTATCGAACACGGTCATGTGCCGGAACAGCGCGTAATGCTGGAACACGAAGCCGACCTGGCGCTCGCGGACATGGGCGGCGGAGGCGTCTTCGCCTTCGAGGAACACCTGACCGCTATCGGCCGATTCCAGGCCGGCAATGATTCGCAACAGAGTCGTTTTGCCGCAGCCGGACGGTCCCAGCAGACCTACCAGTTCGCCGGTGGGGAAATCCAGCGTGACGTTATCCAGGGCCACGAAATGCCCAAACCGCTTGGCGATATTTTGAACGTGAATGCTCATGGCGATGCCCTTTAGAGTTGCTGACCTGCATTCATCTGCTGCCGACCCTGCCATTCGACCAAGGACTTGAGGACCAGGGTCAGCAAGGCCAGCAGCGCCAGCAGCGAGGCTGCCGCAAAGGCGGCGGCGAAGTTGTATTCGTTGTAGAGAATTTCCACATGCAAGGGCAAAGTGTTGGTACGCCCGCGAATGTGGCCGGACACCACCGAGACCGCGCCGAATTCACCCATCGCCCGGGCGTTGCACAAAATCACCCCATAGATCAGCCCCCATTTGATATTGGGCAGGGTCACATACCAGAACGTCTTCCAGCCGGAAGCCCCCAACACGATGGCCGCTTCCTCCTCCTCCTGGCCCTGGGCCTCCATCAGCGGAATCAATTCTCTGGCCACGAACGGGAAGGTGACGAATATCGTCGCCAGCACCAGAGCGGGCACGGTAAATATGATCCGCACCCCGTGATCGGCCAGCCACGGGCCAAACCAGCCCTGCGCCCCGAACAGCAGCACGAAACACAGACCGGCGACTACCGGCGACACCGAGAACGGCAAATCGATCAAGGTGGTGAGCAACTGCTTGCCGCGAAAGTCGAATTTGGCGATAGCCCAGGCCGCTGCGACTCCAAACACCAGATTGAGCGGCACGGCAATCGCCGTAACCAGCAGGGTCAGGAAAATCGCGGAGCGGGTGTCCGGCTCCGCCAGCGCCGCGAAATAGACACCCCAGCCCTTGCGCAGGGCTTCAGCGAAGACCGTCACCAAAGGCAACAGCAAAAACAGCGCAAAGAACGCCAGCGCCAGAGCGATCAGCATCCCTCGCACCCAGGCGGGTTCACGGGTGGCGGCGCTGGTCTCGAAGCGCCGCGAGTGGACGGTCCAGTGGGTGGCAACGACGGCGCTCATGCGGTTCCTCCTGGGTGACTACGGTTGGCCCATGCCTGCAACCCATTGATCAGGAAGAGCAAGATAAACGAAGTCACCAGCATGACAGCGGCAATCGCTGTAGCGCCGGGGTAGTCGAATTGCTCCAGTTTGGTGATGATCAGCAGCGGAGTGATTTCCGACACCATCGGCACATTGCCAGCGATAAAGATCACCGAACCGTATTCGCCCACCGCACGGGCAAAGGCCAGGGCGAAGCCGGTCAGCAGCGCGGGCAGCACCGGCGGCAACACCACGCGATAGAACGTCTGCCAGCGATCCGCGCCGAGACTGGCGGCCGTTTCCTCCAGTTCGGTCTCCAGATCTTCCAGCACCGGCTGCACCGTGCGCACCACGAAGGGCAAGCCGATAAAGATCAGCGCCACCAGAATCCCCAGCGGCGTGAAGGCGACCTTGATGCCCAACGGTTGCAGCCATTGCCCCAGCCAGCCGTTGCCCGCATAGATGGCGGTCAGCGCGATGCCGGCGACCGCCGTGGGCAAGGCGAACGGCAAATCCACCAGTGCATCCACGATTCGTCGGCCTGGAAAGTGGTAACGCACCAGCACCCAGGCCAAAATCAGCCCGAAGACGACATTGATCGCAGCGGCCAGCAGGGAAACGCCGTAGGTCAATTGGTACGAGGCCACTACCCGGGGGGTGCTGATAGCCGCCCAGAACGACTCCCAACCCTGAGTTGCGGCTTTCAGAAAGACGGCGCTGATCGGGATCAAGACGATGAGGGAAAGGTAGATCAGGGTATAACCCAGCGCCAGCGGAAACCCCGGCAGAACCCGCCGTGCGGTCCAGACACCCATCAGCGGTTGATGCCCTTATACAGCTCCCGCGTCACGTCATAGGAGACATTCAGCAGGGTGACCTCAGCGTGGGCGGCGCCGAGCCACAGGGCGGCAGCGCCCGCCAAAAGAGCGTGAACTATGCGGGGCGAGAAGGGCATCGACAGACTCCGAAAAAGTTATAACTGAGTCGAAGTCTAAAAACGAATTGGAATAATGGAAAATAAGATATTGCGCAATCGTTATGCGATTTTCTGCAATGGCGGGAGGAGCCGCGAAGCAAAACCGGGTTTGGTCCGGTTCTGCTTCCGCTCACAGCTCAACTAGGCCAGCCGCACGTTGCGCCCGCCTTGGATGCGCAGCAGCGCCGCGACCAGTGCATCAATGTCGGCGCAGGTATTGTAGAGCGCCAGCGATGGCCGGACGGTGCTTTCCAACCCGAAGCGCCGCAGAATCGGCTGAGCGCAATGGTGGCCGGAGCGCACCGCGATGCCCTCGCGATTGAGGGCGTCGCCCACGTCCTCGGAACGGAACCCGTTGAGGACAAAGGAAAGCACGCCGGCTTTTTCGGGCGCGGTGCCGATGAGACGCAAACCGGGGACGCGGCTTAGTCCTTGGGTCGCATAGAGCAGCAGATCGTGTTCGTAGCGGGTGACGTTATCGATGCCGATCCGTTCAAGGTAGTCGAGCGCTGCGCCGAGGCCGACCGCGTCGGCGATGTTGCCGGTGCCCGCTTCAAAGCGCGCCGGCGCGGGCTGATAAACGGTCTTCTCGAAAGTGACATCCAGGATCATGTTGCCGCCGCCTTGCCAGGGGGGCGTAGCGTTGAGCAGGTCCAGCTTGCCGTACAGCGCGCCGATGCCGGTCGACCCAAACACCTTATGGCCGGAGAACACATACCAGTCGCAGTCGAGCGCCTGCACGTCCACCCGCAGATGCGAGACGGCTTGCGCTCCATCCACCAGCACCCGCACGCCGTAGCGATGCGCGATCTCGATCATCTCGCGGGCGGGGGTGATGGTGCCCAGCGCGTTCGAGACCTGGGAGAAGGACACCAGACGAGTGCGGGAACCGAGCAGTTTCTCGTACTCGTCGAGCAGCACCTGACCGCAATCGTCTACTGGAGCGACGCGCAGCCGCGCCCCGGTTTCGGCGCACAACTGCTGCCACGGCACGATGTTGGCGTGATGCTCCAACCAGGTAATCACGATCTCGTCGTCCTTGCCGATGTTCCGCCGCCCCCACGCCTGTGCAACCAGGTTGATGGCCTCGGTAGTGCCCCGCAGGAATACAATTTCCTCGCTGGAGGCCGCGTGAAGAAACCGGGCGACCTTATTTCGCGCCGCCTCGTAGGCATCAGTGGCGCGTGCGGCCAGTTCGTGAGCGGCCCGATGAATGTTGGAATTCTCGTGCTGATAGAAAGAGGACAGGCGGTCGATGACGGCCTGGGGCTTTTGAGTGGTGGCGGCGTTATCCAGCCAGATCAGCGGGCGACCATGCACCCGTTCCTGAAGAATCGGGAAATCGCGGCGCACCGCATACGCATCAAACGCGGGATGGGCTGAGGCCAAACCGGTAGCCGCTTCGGGCCGGGCGAGGGTGGCTTTGTCATCGGGTCCGTGCGGGGTTGCCGTCAACGCCCGCAACTCATCGAGGAAGTACAGCGATCCCCCGGCGGCTTCGGGCGTTGGGGTCAGCGGCGATCCTCCCGTTTCGACGGTGCGCGGCGTGATCGGAGGGTAAAAGTCCGCTTCGCCCAGAGCAATGGGTACGGTGTGGGGAGGATTCGACAGGACCGAATCCAGAAAATAGTAGAGCGATCCGGTCGTTCCCGGCGCTGCCGCCGCGACCAGCGGTTGCGGAGAGGCGCCCGTCGCTCCTGCTCCAGCGGTGGGAAAGGTTCGCAACGAAGTCTCGGTCGGAGCGCTGCCGCCCACCGCTGAGATCGCCGGGCCGGTCCCAGGCAGCGCGGCGAATAGCTCGTTAGCGAGTTTCGTCAGCGCCGCCGGATCGGGCAGGGCGCTCGGCGGCCACTCGGGGCTACTTGTACTCATGTTTGTAATCATGGTACTTGCCCACCTTGACGTTTTCGAGCACGCCAATCGCATCTTCGGTCAACACGGCCAGCGAGCAGTACAGGGAGACCAGATACGAGGTGATGGCTTTGCGGCTGATGCCCATGAACTTCACCGACAGTCCCAGCCCCTGCTCGCCGGGCAATCCCGGTTGGTAGAGACCGACCACGCCCTGTCGGCTTTCTCCGGTTCGCAGAAGAAGGATATGGGTTTCTCCGCCCTCAATCTTCAGTTTGCTGGTCGGGATCAGCGGAATGCCGCGCCAGGTGATGAACGGCGAGCCGAACAGGGTGACGGTCGGCGGCGGGACGCCGCGCCGGGTGGCTTCCCGGCCAAACGCCGCAATGGCGCGCGGGTGCGCCAGGAAGAACGCCGGCTCTTTCCAGACTTTGGCAATCAATTCATCCAAATCATCCGGCGTCGGCGTTCCGGTCAAGGTCTGGATTCGCTGTTCCGGCACGATGTTGTGCAGCAGCCCGTATTCCTTGTTATTGATCAGTTCGCTTTCCTGGCGCTCCTTAATGGTTTCAATCGCCAGACGCAATTGTTGCTGAATCTGATCGTGGGGGCTGCTGTACAGATCGGAAACGCGGGTATGGACATCGACCACCGTGGTCACGGCGTTCAGGAAGTACTCACGGGGATTGTCGTCATAGTCAACGAAGGTTTGCGGCAATTCCCGCTCATCGCGTTCAGAACAGGCTGTCAGCACCCGGGAGGCGTCCTTGACCCGGTTTAATCGGTAAATGCCCGCTTCGACGCCGACCCAGGGGAGCAGATGCACCAGCCAGCGCGGCGTGATGGTCGACATCTGGGGGACGGTTTTGGTGGCGTTGGCGAGTTGACGCGCTGCCGCATCGCCCAACGCTAACGGGAGTTCGTGTAGTTCTTCATTATCAGCCATCGGTTTCTCCTTGGAATTGCGATTATTTCAGCCATGGGCATGGAGCGGATGTATTCTACTCCTGATAATAAGCGAATCAACTTATTGTATATAAAAGGTTTTTTCTTATTTAACGGATAAAAATCCATTAAAGTGGATCATGTTGAAATCAAACCAAGCGGCGTGAAACCTGACGCCATGACCGATCAAATTCAGCCATACAGCGCCGACTGAAAACGATCGGCAGACTTCGGGCATCGGCCATCCGTCGAACGTGGGTGGCAAGCCCATGATTCACCTGATCAATCACCATCACGATCACTTGAGTACCGGATGGAATCCGGCGACGGCACTCACTGTTCCTGCGTCCGCACCAGTGATGCACATCCGGATGTCCCAATTGCTGCAAACGGCGCTGGAATTGACCGACTTTGTCACCGCCTACGATTAAAGCTGACATCTTCATTTCTCCTGTCAATGCCCTAGACTACTTCAATCTATTCTGGGAGGGCCCAACGGCAAAACAATAATTTTTGCTATGCATTTCCACCTTTATCTTCGATAGACATGAGTGGAAGCCGATTAAACGGATCAAAATTGATATGAAAAAAACCGCTTATTAAATTCATAAAAATGAAATAGCCCACGCTCTCCTTTGCGGCTTCTCAAGTCACCGCTAAAATCCTTTTTTATAATTTTATTAGATATAAAAATGAATATTTATTGTTTATGGGTATATAAAAACCGTGCTAATTAGTCAGGCCTGTAACCCACTGATCGCCTGACGACAGTAGATCAAGAGAACTCTGAGGTGGATCCCTGACCCATGAATAATGAATCGCCGAGGCATTTTGAGCTGCGGGTCGATAGCTATTCCTCGCTGCGCACCCCCGGCGTGGAGTCAGCTTCTGTGAAATACGAGCCGGACGAGGAGACTCTAGGGCTGGCCGCTATCATCGGCGGCAACGCTCGCAAATTGCGCAAGCAACGCGGACTGTCGCTGGAGAATTTAGCAAGGCAGTCGCATGTCAGCCGGGCGATGCTGAGCCAGATCGAACGGGGATGCAGCACGCCGACCATTGCAGTACTCTGGAAAATCGCTCATGCCTTGGACGTGCCGATTTCGGCGTTTTTAAGCGCCGATCAGGGGGAAGGGGTCTGGATCATGTCGGCAGCGGGCGCGAAACGGCTGTTTTCCAGGGATGGCCGGTTTTGCTCGCGGGCGCTGTTTCCCTTCGACAAGCCCCGGCGGGTGGAATTTTACGAATTACGGCTGAAAGTCAGGGGGGCCGAAGCCGCCAATCCGCATCCCCCCGGCGCCGTCGAAAATCTGATCGTCAACAGCGGCAAGGTTGAGATCGTTGTGGATGAGACCCTCTATTCACTGTCTACCGGGGACGCCATTCAATTCGTAGCCGATGTTCCGCATACCTACCGCAATGTCAGCAAGACGGAAGCGGTGATGTACCTGGTCATGACCTATGCGCAACCCATTGGTTGATTTTTATCTTTATTTATCTGATTTAACTGCACTTAATCATCGAGAGGATTGCATGATGTCCGCTTTATCCGCGCAAAAGGCGCACCTGACCGAGGTTGAATCCCACTCACCGGCTCATCAACAAGTTGGCGTAACGCCGGGACAATTTCTGGGTGATGTCAGCCCTACTGAGGCGTGGCGCGCGCTGCAAGACCACGCTGAGGCGATTCTGGTCGATGTCCGCACCCGCGCCGAATGGGCCTTCGTCGGCGGTCCCGACCTCGCCCGTTTGGGCAAGACCGTGGTGCAGATCGAGTGGGCCGTATTCCCAGGCATGGAGCGCAACCCCCGGTTCGTTAAAGGATTTCAAGCCAAGGGCATTACTCCGCAACAGCCGGTGTACCTGATCTGTCGGAGCGGGGTGCGTTCGCGGCAGGCCGCTGAACGACTCGCCGAACGGGGCTATGCCACCTACAACGTGGCGGATGGCTTTGAAGGTCAGATTGACAGTCACGGCCATCGCGGCGTCGGCGGCTGGCGCGCCGAGCAGTTGCCCTGGAAGCAGACGTGATCCCGCTGTGAGTGAAATCCCGGAAACCGGTCTTGCCGGCGCACTAGGGCTTCGCGGCAGAACAGGGTGGAATTCAATTCAAGGTTGCCGGGGCGGCTTCAGACATGAAGCTCCAGATTCTTTCGCTTCATGATGTACACATGCCCGTCAACGGGCATTCTGGGTGATCCCGCATGTAATATCTTGAATGTCTTGCGATATTCTTGGGGTTCGTCTTCATCGGGATCGTCTTTCTTATTGTAGATTTTGACATTTGAACTCATTTCCTGAATTAAAACCCGTTCGTTGCATTGCGGGCCGGTTACCTCACCGCTGGAACTCTGGCAAATATCAACTTTAACGGTCTTGTCGTCAATGTACTCCCAAACCCAGTCAACGATGGCAATATGGCCTGACCACAACAGAATATTGAGAGGTTCGATGTCTCTAGCTTTCTTCACCTCTTTAGTAAAGTGCCAGTTATCCCATTTGTTGGGATTAGCGCCTTTATACTTGTCCCAAAGTCCAGCATAAATCATGAAATTCGCGACGAACCCGATGCAATCAATGCCAAAAAATCGGTCTTTTATCATCTGCTTGATGGCTTCCGCATCGCTTTTGCCCTTGAAGTAGAGATCGTAGATATTGCCGGATTTTTGGATTTCCCCGATATTGCCAGACTTTGGGCGACGACCTCTAACATCCACATTAATCTTTTTCAAATGATCCTTGTTCCTGATCATGAAGTTCCAAATGGTCGCGAAATCCTCAGGCCGGCCTTGCCCCTTGAGAAGAATATCAAGGCGGCTATCACTAAACATGTCTTGTAGCTTGGGACCAGTACCCTGGTCTTTCTTCACACGAAGACTCTGGATTAAAGCAGCGCAGTTATCGTTGCCGCCATTTTCCGGTGTTTGACACAGGTACTGATCCAGAGCAATGTAACCGGCATCCGTGTTAATGCCTGGGTTCCGGTACTCATCAACCAGCCAATAGGGTAAAACGGAAACGATAGACATATTCAAGCTCCTGGGGTTGCTCAGAGATTCAGCAATCTAGGCGATAGATCGGATCATGGCCGCTGCGCACATACTCAATAGGCCACATATAGTGTTAGGTTAGGCAAAACGGGTGCCAGGTAGCGGCGTCTTGCCGGTAGTAAGAACTTCGCGACCGAAGATCGGAGCTACATAACTATCCCGGTCGCTGATTCAGAAAGAAATGGCTGGGAAAAGCTTTCGTTTTGGCCCGAAGATCACGGCAATCCATTCATTGTGGCCCGATGGACGGTTTATTCTGACCTTCTCAGAACGGCAATTCCTCAACCTATCGGAACCATTTGCCATCAAACCTTCCGCTACGATTAACTGCGGCTGGCGGTCTGCTTTGCGCCTCGTCATCCAGGCGACAATGCGACCGACCTGCCGTATTTCTTCAGCCACCGTAATGCTTGATCCGCCGCTGCAATCAGTTGGTTGCCGACACAGGCCTTCGTGGTGTAGCGCCTGCTGTGCGGCTCCCAGGAAAGATACAGCAGATACTCCTGATTAGCCTGGAAGGAAAAAGCGCAGGTGGTAGTGGTGGAAACGACGATCTCCGGCGACACCGTCCGTTTCCAGACCTGCATCACCCGCACGGTTGCGGTTAAGCCCTCCCGGTTGATATCGCCGCTGACCGCCGTTGTTTTTCCCAACACCACCGTATCCGCCAACCGATACGCCGCTGCTGGCGGCAAGGAGCCAGCACAGCGGCAGGCAAAGCTGGTGACCGGCAGCGCCAGCAATAGCAGAAAAACCGCTGGAATGACTGCTCTAAGCGTCATGGACGATGTCGCCATGGTTGAGACCTCCATGGCCCGGCCTGCGCCGGGCGGTTGAATAGCCGTATGGTTTGAATCTCCCTTGTCCTGGCGGCAGCCGGATCGGGGGTAAAGGGACAGCCCTGGAGGCAGCGTCATCGACGGATAGTCGGATCGTAGGGCGTACTGGGGTCGTCTATGCCGCTGGTCAACTCCGACTGCTTGCCCAGCCCGCAGGCCAGCAACGCCCGCTCGGCCAGCGGGCTGGGATTGCCAAGAGCATCGTCAATCGGCGCGCCGTTGGAATGGGCCAGCTCGTGAATCAATGTCCCCAGCACCGTCCAGCGCCCGATCCGCAACGACGTGATCGAGATCGCGATCTCCTTGCCGCCGACCTGATTAGTCTCGCCGAAGTGCGGCATGGTGGGGTGAAAATTCACCCAGATACTGCTGTCCGCCAGCAACTCGGTGAGTGTGCGGCCATTGGGCAGGCCCTTGAAATAGGTATCCGCCGCTGGAAGGTTCCGGGTGATCCACTGGGCTTTGGTGCGCGCCCAGCGAATCGCGGGACGATGTTTGCTGGGGAAAGCGATATAGCCGGCTTGCGAGCTGGTGTGATCGCCAATGTTGATTTGCATGGTCATGGAATGATCTCCTGAGGGTGGTTAGGAATAAACGCAGGTCGATTTAGCCTGCTCAGCTCATGCGCGCTTCAGGGTCAGGATGAACCGCACGGGTTCAAGCTGGCCCCCGCGAAATCGCTGACGCGGCGACGCAACCGAGGCGGCGATGCCGGTCTTTTGCGCGTAATGTGGTCGCGGGCCAGTTGCAGCAACTCCGCCGGCGGTTCATAGCCGGTGTGGCGGCAATGCTGGAGGTAGTCGCTCAGGCGCAGCTCAACGTCATAGCCATCGGCGACCTTGATTAACTCCATCAAATCAATCAGGCAGGCGATGGGGATCGTGGCAACGGTCTTGGGCATGGATGAACTCCTCATAACTTTTATCAGAGTGACACCTGCTCTGTGCAATTGGCGCGCCAATCGCCATTACCGACTCGCTAAGCGGATTCCATCAAAGAATAACCGTGCCTTAAATCCGCATTAAGTCGCTATTTAGTTACTTAATGCTCGATTTTTAACGCATTTATGTAGATTAGCGATGCGATTCCTCGATCCGGCGGTGTTCCAGGCCAGTCGTGATCCGGGCTGCATCCGAGCCATCGCATCCCGCTGGACTCCGCCGTTTCACCCCCTCATTCAAGTCCAATGCAGGGGCGATATGACTGAACCAGTCATTAGTTTCATTAAAAACAATAGGCTGCAATCTGATCACCACAGTTCCGATACTCTGGCATGGAATTCGCTGTGTGGAGCAGTCATAGGAGAAAGGTTATTGAGAAACCTTTCTCATTTATCCACCACTCAGAGATGACAGTCAGGAGAAAATCCATGGCCCATGAAATCAGTTCATTGAAAAATGCAAAAGATCGCCTTCAGGCACTGTTCGGCGATTGCAATAATATGTTGGATGAATATGCGGAGATCGCCTGGTTTCTAAGTCAAGGCAAAGAATTTATTAGCGCCTTTCTCAAGCTGGACAAGGTAATATGGGAAGAGTATTACAATAAACTGGAGCCGGGCGCGCACAACCGTTTCTCCCGCGCCCTGTTGAATTACGCCAAGGATAAGCACGGCTTTAGCGCACAAGCCAATATCGTGTTGGTCGCCAATGTGCCCACCAGCGACTTCGCCAAGTATGTGGAAGGGGCGGCGCTGTGGAAGGATTCGCTGAGCAGCGGCCATGGCGAATTCTCGCACACGCTCCAATGGCTGGCGGCGGGTGTGTATAAGGAAAGCCTGGGAGCGAAGCTAAAAGAGTTGTACGTCAACAGCATCAGGATCACCTCCGGTAAAAAGAAGGCGAACAAAGCGGCGGATGGGACGTACAGCGATATGGTTTATCTGTGGGAATGGCTGGTGGATTGCTTCCCACAAGATCGGGACACCGCCAAGGATAAAAGTGTGGAAGGCATCTTTTCCAACAGCTTGCGTTCTCCCAGCGCGACGACCAAATACATTATGACTGCCCCACAGGGCAAATGCTTCATGAGTGATCTGTTGCGCAACCGCTATAAGGCGCGGGGCTGGTTCGACACTGTCAATAACGCGCCGAAGCCGCTGGCAATCGCCGATTATGGTTTGGATAGGCATAAGGACGATGCAACATGGAAGAAAAAATCCCATATGGAAGGCGGCAACAAATTCGTCGCTCATGCTTATGAGCGGTCGACCGATGAGAGCGCCAAGGCGGTGAATACCAATAAAAAGACCTTGACCTGCATTTATCATGGTGTGGAGGGCGTGATTTCCGGGAGTTCGACGGGATTGTGATGGGCGTCTGCATCAGGCCAGGATGCAATGTCGACAGGCTGGTCTGCGGTAGACTGGTCAAGGCGTTGGGGGGACAAGGATGAACACTGTACCTATTTTGCACCGATGGAACACCGTATGGGTCGAGGCAACCCATCAAGCACCCGTTGCTTCCCGGCGGTAACCCAATCGCCCACCCAGATTCAGCAATGGGTCTTGCCGTCCAAGCCCAGCCGCTCACCGGTCAAATTTAGCAACGCGACTTGCATCCACTGCAAAAATACCTCGGCTAAGGCATCCTGCTTCAGAGATCCCAGCCTATGGCTGAGGGTATGGTAGCCGGGCTGCATAGCGCGATGGCCCTGAACTGGGGGCTAGAGCGTGTCGTCAATTAGAGGCCTCCCATAGAAGGATATATAGCAATCCTTCTCAGGTTGTTTAAATTTTCTATTTANNGGCTTAATTGACGACACGCTCTAGGTTAGCCGATGGTTCTATGAAATAATTATTGAAATAACCGGTTCCGATCCCATCACCCGGTTTTCTCAGCCAAGCGGGAGGTTTGGGCAATGGATGACAATAAAAAGAAGGCGCTGGCAGGGGCGCTGACGCAGATCGAACGCCAGTTTGGCAAGGGCGCGGTGATGCGGTTGGGCGATACCCCTGCCCGCGACATCATGACGATTTCCACCGGATCGCTGGGCCTGGATATTGCGCTCGGCATCGGCGGTCTGCCACGCGGGCGAGTGGTCGAGATTTATGGCCCTGAATCCTCCGGTAAAACCACTTTAGCCTTGCAGGTCATCGCCGAAACCCAGCGGCTCGGCGGTTGCGCGGCGTTCATTGATGCCGAACACGCGCTGGATCCAACCTACGCCGCCAAACTGGGCGTCAATGTTGACGATCTGCTGGTCTCGCAGCCCGATACCGGCGATCAGGCTCTGGAAATCGTTGACATGCTGGTGCGCTCCGGGGCAGTGGACACCGTGGTGATTGACTCGGTGGCGGCGCTGACTCCCAAGGCGGAAATCGAAGGCGATATGGGCGATTCCCACGTCGGCCTGCATGCGCGGTTGATGAGCCAGGCGCTGCGCAAGCTCACCGCCAACATCAAGCGCTCCAATACGCTGGTGATCTTCATCAACCAGATTCGGATGAAAATTGGCGTCATGTTTGGCTCACCGGAAACGACTACCGGCGGCAATGCCCTCAAGTTCTACGCCTCGGTACGGCTGGACATCCGCCGCACCGGCGCGATCAAAAAAGGCGATGAGGTCATCGGCAACGAGACCCGCGTCAAGGTGGTTAAAAACAAGGTCGCGCCGCCCTTCAAGCAGGCTGAGTTTGAAATCCTCTACGGCGAGGGTACGTCCCGGTTGGGCGAGGTTGTGGATCTCGGCGTCAAGATCGGGCTGATTGACAAATCTGGAGCCTGGTACAGTTGCAACGGCGCCCGCATTGGTCAAGGCAAAGACAACGCTCGCACCTATCTCCGGGAAAATCCCGAACTGGCCCGCGAGCTGGAAGAGAAAATACGCGCCCACTTCTTGACCCGTCCCGATGCGGTGCCCGCCACGACCGAACTGGTTGAGGAGGATGGAATCGAAAGTTCCGCCGCCGATGATCTGGAAACGGATCTCTGAAAATGCCGGCGCCGCTGACCCGGCGCTGATTCGCGCCAAGGCGATGGAATTATTGGTCCGGCGTGAGCATTCCCGGTTGGAGCTGTGGCAGAAGCTGGTGCAGCGCGGCTTTCCGCCCAGCCAGATCGATCCGGTGCTGGATCAACTGGTGGCAGATCGTCTGCTTCACGAAGGCCGTTATGCCGAACTGTACGCCTGCGGGCGGGCGGACAAGGGTTACGGGCCGTTGCGCATCGCCCGCGAACTGCGCGAGCGCGGCATCGCTGAGGAGTGTGTGGTCGCAACTCTGGCGGCGCTGGACGAACTCTGGCTGCCCAAGCTGCGTGAACTGCACCGCAAGCGTTTCAACGCCCTGATCCCCACCGATACCGCCGGACGCATCCAGCAAACCCGGATATTCCGCCAGCATGGTTTCACCCTCGATCAAATCAAACATCTGTTTGAAACCGACTCAGCACCTGCCACCGATTGAAGCCGCCCATGATCAACAGCGCCGAACTTCGCAAGCTCTTTCTGGATTACTTTCGTGACCACGGCCATGAGGTGGTCGCCAGCAGTTCGCTGGTTCCAATCAATGACAGCACCCTGCTGTTCACCAACGCCGGCATGGTGCAGTTCAAGGATGTGTTTACCGGACGCGATCAGCGCCCCTACCTTCGTGCAACCACCGCGCAGCGTTGCGTGCGGGCCGGCGGCAAGCATAACGATCTGGAAAACGTAGGCTATACCGCCCGTCATCACACCTTTTTCGAGATGCTGGGCAATTTCAGCTTCGGCGATTATTTCAAGGCGGACGCCATTCGCTTTGCCTGGGAATTCCTGACCGGGGTGCTGAAACTGCCGCCGGACAAGCTGTGGGTCACGGTTTATCTGACCGATGACGAGGCGTACCAGATCTGGGCCGACGAGATCAAAGTGCCCAAAGCGCGCATCGCCCGCATCGGCGACAAACCCGGCGGCAAGCGCTATGAAAGCGATAATTTCTGGGCGATGGGCGACACCGGCCCCTGCGGCCCCTGTTCGGAAATCTTTTACGATCACGGCCCGGAAATCGCCGGCGGCCCGCCGGGCACGCCCGACGAAGACGGCGACCGCTATATCGAAATCTGGAACCTGGTATTCATGCAGTATGACCGCAGCGCCGACGGGACGCTGACCCTGCTGCCGAAGCCTTCGGTAGATACCGGCATGGGGCTGGAACGGCTGGCGGCGGTGATGCAGGGCGTTCACAGCAACTACGAGATTGATTTGTTCCGTCATCTGATTCAGGCCGCCGCCAAGGCGACCGGGGCGACGGATTTGCAATCCAGTTCGCTGCGCGTTATCGCCGATCACATCCGCGCTGCCGCGTTCCTGATCACCGACGGCGTATTGCCCTCCAACGAGGGGCGCGGCTATGTGCTGCGGCGAATCATGCGCCGCGCCATTCGCCACGGCTACAAGCTGGGCGTGGAAGGCAGCTTCTTTCATGCCCTGGTCGCGCCGCTGGCCGCAGAAATGGGCGCCGCCTACCCGGAACTGGTCGCCGCTGAAGCGCATGTGACCCGCGTGATCCAGCAGGAGGAGGAGCGTTTCGCCGAAACCCTGGCTCACGGGATGAAACTGCTGGAAGACGGCATCGCCGGCTTGTCCAGCGCGACCATTCCCGGCGAGACCGTGTTCAAGCTCTACGACACCTACGGCTTTCCGGTGGACCTCACTGCCGACATCGCCCGTGAACGCGGTCTGCAACTGGATACGGCGGGTTTCGACCGGGAAATGGCGGCGCAACGGGAACGGGCGCGGGCGGCCAGTCAGTTTGGCCTGCGCCAGACCGTTGATCTCGGCATCGCAGGCTGCACCGAGTTCCACGGCTACGAGCGGCTGGAAGAGGAGGCGACCGTCATTGCGCTGTTCCGCGACGGTCAGGCCGTGGAGATGTTGAATGTCGGCGATGAAGGCATCGTAGCGCTTGACCACACCCCGTTTTACGCCGAATCCGGCGGCCAGGTCGGCGATAGCGGCTGGCTGCGCGCCGCCGGGCTGGAATTCGTCGTCAATGACACCCAGAAACAGGGCGAGGGCGTTTTTACCCATATCGGCGCATTGAAACAGGGCCTATTGCGGCGTGGCGACATGGTGTTGGCGCATGTGGACGCCGCCAGGCGCCAAGCCACCGCGCTGCATCATTCCGCGACTCACTTGCTTCACGCCGCATTGCGCCGGGTGCTGGGTACGCACGTCAGCCAGAAAGGCTCGCTGGTGGACCCGCAGCGACTGCGCTTTGACTTTACCCACTTCGAGCCGATCAGCGCCGAGCAGTTGGAAACCATTGAGCGGCTGGTCAATGCCCGGATTCGCGGCAACGTCGCGGTTGAAACCGAGATCATGGACGCCGAATCGGCGATGGCCAGCGGCGCGATGGCGCTGTTCGGCGAGAAATACGGCGACAAGGTGCGGGTGCTGCGGATGGGTGATTTCTCTACCGAACTGTGCGGCGGCACCCATGTGCGCCGGGTCGGCGATATTGGTTTGTTCAAGATCATTTCCGAGGGTGGCGTCGCGGCGGGAGTGCGGCGCATCGAAGCGGTGGCCGGCGAACGGGCGCTGGATTACGTCGCGTCGCTTCAGGATCACGCCCGCCAGGTGGCGCAACTGGTCAAGGGCGACCGCGACAGTTTCCCGGACAAGGTGCGGCAACTGGTGGAGCGCGCCCGCCAGTTGGAAAAGGAAATAGAACAACTCAAGGGCCGGCTGGCCAGCGGCCAGGGCGCTGATCTGTTGAGTCAGACCGTCGAGGTGAACGGCATCAAGGTATTGGCCGCCCGGCTGGATGGCGTAGACGCCAAAACCCTGCGGGAGGCGATAGATCGCTGCAAGGAGCAACTTAAAGCGGCGGCGGTGGTGCTGGCGACGGTCGAAGAAGGCAAGGTGCGGCTGGTGGCCGGAGTCACTGCGGCGGAAACCGCACGGATCAAGGCCGGTGAACTGGTGAACATGGTGGCTCAGCAGGTCGGCGGCAAGGGTGGCGGACGCCCCGATCTGGCCCAGGCGGGCGGCACAGATCCCACGAAACTGGATGCCGCCTTGCGTTCCGTACCGGAGTGGGTACGCCGTCAGTTGGCCTAGCCCCGCCGGGAGGCTAAGCGCACGATCCACCTCCCGGCCTGATCCGCAAATCCCGCGCCCCGCCCTGTTCTCCATGGGAATCGCTTGGAGATTTCCGACCTTTCGCTATAATCGCCGCCTTTATGATAAACCCGGCGTCCCCGTCGGGAACAAGATTCTCTTTGGTTTAAGCAGGGATATCCATGGCGCTAATCGTGCAGAAATACGGCGGTACCTCGGTGGGCAACATCGAGCGTATCCAAAACGTGGCGGAAAAGGTCATCGGCTGGCGTGAACGCGGTCACCAAATCGTGGTCGTGGTTTCGGCCATGAGCGGTGAAACCGACCGTCTGATCGCCCTGGCCAAGGCTATCGCCTCCCGTCCTCCTCCCCGTGAGCTGGATGTGCTGCTGTCTACCGGCGAGCAGGTCACGATTGCCCTGTTGTGCATCGCGCTGGAAAAGCACGGCTGTCCGGCCCGTTCCTACACCGGCGGCCAGGCGCGCATCCTCACCGACAATGCCTTCAACAAGGCTCGCATTCAGGCGATTGAGGCTGACGCCATGCGCGCTGATCTGGATGCCGGAAGGGTGGTTGTGGTGGCCGGATTTCAGGGTGTGGATGAGGACGGCAACATCACCACACTGGGCCGGGGCGGTTCCGACACCACCGGAGTTGCGCTGGCCGCCGCGCTCAAAGCCGACGAGTGCCAGATCTACACCGACGTGGACGGCGTTTACACCACCGATCCGCGCGTAGTTCCCGAAGCCCGCCGCCTGGATCGCATCACTTTTGAAGAGATGTTGGAGATGGCCAGCGCGGGGTCGAAGGTGTTGCAGATCCGCTCGGTGGAATTCGCCGGCAAACACAATGTCCCATTACGAGTGCTTTCCTCCTTTCAGGACGGTCCGGGCACGCTGATCACCTTTGAGGAAGCGCTGGAGGCGGAGTCGATGGAGAAAGAACTGATTTCCGGGATCGCATTCAACCGCGATGAAGCCAAGCTCACCGTACTCGGAGTTCCCGACCGGCCCGGCATCGCCTTCAGCATTCTGGGGCCGGTGTCCGACGCGAACATCGAAGTGGACATGATCATCCAGAATATCGGGCGCGACGGCACCACCGATTTCACCTTCACGGTGCATCGCAATGACTATGAGCGCACCCTGGAAATCCTGCGGCAGCACGCAGCCCAGCTCGGCGCTCGTGAAGTGTCCGGCGACAACAGAATTGCCAAGCTGTCCCTAGTGGGCATCGGGATGCGTTCTCACGCCGGCGTCGCCAGCCGAATGTTCGAGGCGCTGGCAAAGGAAGGCATCAACATCCGCATGATCTCGACCTCCGAGATCAAGATTTCTGTAGTGGTGGACGAGAAATATCTGGAGCTGGGGGTGCGCGCCCTGCACGAAGCCTTCGAGCTGGACAAAGCGGCTTGAACCCCGAATCGTGTTCCAGTGGGTTTCCGAGCGGAGCGCAAACCCGCTGACACGATAAAATTCGATGGCAGGAATGGACTGTTTACAGATGCGGACTGTCGAAAACCGCTAGGTGACCTGGTGCTGTTAATGGAAAACAAGGAGTAGCTGGCTATGTTGATTCTGACGCGCAGAGTTGGAGAAACGCTGATGATCGGTGACGAAGTGACGGTAACCGTCCTCGGTGTGAAAGGTAATCAGGTCCGCATTGGCGTCAACGCGCCCAAGGATATTGCGGTGCATCGCGAAGAAATTTACGAACGAATCAAACGCGAGCAGGATGGTACTGTCCAGAGCGCGGTTCCGCCGCAACCCAGTCATGAAACGTGAAGTTGGGCTTTACGCTGGCGGTTTCAGGCGGTATCCTTAACAGTTCGTGACGCCCGCGTGGCGGGCATCCTCCCGGAGAGATGGCCGAGCGGCTGAAGGCGCTCCCCTGCTAAGGGAGTATGGGGTCAAAAGCTCCATCGAGGGTTCGAATCCCTCTCTCTCCGCCAGTTTTAGCGGAACGGATCGGTTTTTTGACAACGCGCAACCCGATCCGCATAATCCGCTCCTCAACAATGCGCCCGTAGCTCAGATGGATAGAGTACCTGGCTACGAACCAGGGGGTCGGGAGTTCGAATCTCTCCGGGCGCGCCAATTAAAAAGGCTAGATA
>DEHY01000234.1 GCA_002352185.1 Competibacteraceae bacterium UBA2788 | reverse complement strand
CGCCTGCCCGCCCGCCCCGGCGGCTTGTCAAGGCTGGAGCGAATTCCGATACTATAGCCATGACCGAGCCGACCTATCTCAACAATCAGCTTCTGATCGCCATGCCGATGCTGGCGGATCCGAACTTTTTTCAGACCGTGACCTACATCAGCGAACACAACGCCAGTGGCGCGCTGGGGCTGGTCATCAACCGTCCGCTGAGCCTTACCCTCGGTCAATTGCTGGAGCATTTGCAAATCACCACCGACCAGAGCCAACTCGCGGCGCTGCCGATTTACCACGGCGGCCCGGTTCAGCCGGAACAGGGCTTTGTGCTGCACAGCCCGGTCGGTCACTGGGATGCGACCCTGCGCGTCACCGATGACATCGGCATCACCACCTCCCGTGACATCCTGTACGCGGTCGCGCACGGCAAAGGCCCGCAGCATCTGCTGGTCACGCTCGGTTACGCCGGCTGGGGACCGGGGCAACTGGAGCGGGAACTGGCGGAGAATTCCTGGTTGTCCGGCCCCGCTGATCCCGACATCCTGTTTCACACCCGGAACGACCGGCGCTGGCTGGCCGCCGCCGCCCTGCTGGGCGTTGATCTGAACCTGCTGTCCGCCGATGCCGGCCACGCCTGATCGTGGATCGGACGGAATGACCGCTGTTCCACCCTGCCGGATCGCGCTGGGTTTCGATTTCGGTCGCGCCCGCATTGGCGTCGCGGTCGGCGAAGCCGTGACCGGTTCAGCGCGCCCTCTGCGCACCCTGCCGACCCGCCAGCAACGCCCCGACTGGGACGTCATCGCCCGGCTGATCGCGGAATGGCGGCCCGATCTGCTGGTGATCGGAGTGCCACGCCACGCCGATGACAGCGCCAACGCCATGACCGCAGCTGCGCTGCGCTTCAGCCGCCAGTTGCATGGGCGCTTCAATCTGCCAGTAGCCACCATTGACGAGCGGCTGTCCTCGTGGGAAGCCGAGCAGCGTTATTTCGCGACTGCGCCCGCTGGCCGTCGCCGCGATCACGATCCTGCGCTGGACGCCCAGGCGGCGGCGGTGATCCTGGAAAGCTGGTTCAACCAACAACGGAGCCTGGCGCCATGCGTGAAGCCGAATTTCTGATCGAGGCGATGGCGGTGCAACTGCGGGAATTGCTGGCCCGGCGCGGCATCGTCAAGCCGGCGCTGGTCGGCATTCACACCGGCGGCGTCTGGATCGCCGAACGGCTGCGCCAGCGGCTTGACTTGACCACGCCGCTCGGCCAACTGGATATTGCCTTTTACCGCGACGATTTCAGCCGGATCGGCATCCAGCCACAAGTTCGGCCCTCGGAATTGCCGTTCGATGTGGATGGCCGTCATCTGGTGCTGGTGGACGATGTGATCCACACCGGGCGCACCATCCGCGCCGCCCTGAACGAGCTGTTCGATTATGGGCGACCCGCCTCGATTGTGCTGGCGGTGCTGGTGGATCGCGGCGGACGGGAATTGCCCATCGAAGCCAATGTCGCCGGCTCCCGGCTGGAATTGCCCGCCGACCAGCAGATTCAACTCACCGGCCCCGATCCCCTGCAATTGCACATCCAGACCNNCTGAACCGTCGCCACCTGACCGAAATTCTCGACACCGCCGAATCGCTGCGCGGAGTCGCCGAGCGGCGGGTGAAAAAACTGCCGACCCTGCATGGCAAGACCGTGGTCAACCTGTTTTTCGAGGCCAGCACCCGCACCCGCACCACCTTTGAACTGGCGGCCAAGCGGCTGTCGGCGGATGTACTCACCCTCAATATCGCCGCCTCGTCGGCGGTCAAGGGGGAAAGCCTGCTGGATACCTTGCAGAATATCGAAGCGATGCAATGCGACATGTTCGTGGTGCGTCATCAGCAGAGCGGCGCGGCGGAATTCATCGCCCGCCACGTCAAACCGCATATTGCCGTACTCAATGCCGGTGACGGTCGCCACGCCCATCCCACGCAAGCCATGCTGGATGTGTTCACCATCCGCCGCCACAAGCCGGATTTTCCCAATCTGCAAATCGCCATCGTCGGCGACATTCTGCATTCGCGGGTGGCCCGGTCACTGATTCACGCCCTCAATATCCTCGGCGCCGCCGACATTCGGGTGATCGCCCCGCGCACCCTGTTGCCGGCCCAGGTCGAAACGCTGGGGGTGCGCGTGTTCCACGATATAAAACAGGGGTTGCGGGAGGTGGATGTGGTGGTCATGCTGCGGTTGCAGCGCGAACGGATGGAAGGGGCGCTGTTGCCCAGCGAGCAGGAGTTTTTCCAGCGCTACGGCCTGACCGGGGAGCGACTGGCCTTGGCCAAGCCGGACGCCATGGTCATGCACCCCGGCCCGATCAATCGCGGGGTGGAAATCGACTCGCGGGTGGCCGATGGGCCACAATCGGTCATTCTGGAACAGGTCACGAACGGCATTGCGGTGCGGATGGCGATCATGTCCATCACTCTGGGCCATCACGCCCATCCGGTTGGGGAGGAGGTCTGATGCGTATCGCCATTCGCGGCGGACGACTGATCGATCCGGCTCATGGCGTTGACGCGCCGCTGGATTTGTTTATCGCCGAGGGGCGGATCGTCGGTATCGGCCAGGCCCCGGATGGCTTTACGGCAGACCGCGAGATGGACGCCCGCAACTGCATGGTTTGCCCCGGATTGATCGATCTCTGCGCCCGCCTGCGCGAGCCGGGGCAGGAACACAAGGCCACTATCGCCAGCGAAACCCGCGCCGCCGCCGCCGCCGGCGTCACCACTCTGGTCTGCCCTCCCGACACCGATCCGGTGATTGACGAACCGGCGGTGGTGGAATTTATCCGCCGCCGGGTCAAGGCTGCGGGTCAGAGCCGGGTGCTGACGCTGGGCGCGCTGACGCACCGGCTGCGCGGTGAACGGCTGGCGGAAATGGCGGCGCTCAAGGATGCCGGCTGTGTTGGGGTGAGCGACGGTGGTCGACCGCTGGTCAACACCCTGGTGTTGCGGCGGGCGCTGGAATACGCCGCTACTTTCGATCTGACCGTATTTTTGACCCCGCTCGATCCCTGGCTTGGTCATGGCGTCGCTCACGAAGGGCAGATAGCGACCCGGATGGGCTTGTCCGGCATTCCGGCAGCGGCGGAAACCGGCGCCATCGCCCGCGATCTTGAACTGGTGCGCGACATTGGCGTGCGGGTGCATTTTGGCCGGCTGTCCAGCGCCCGTTCGGTGGATCTGGTGGCGCGCGCCCAAGCCGAGGGATTGCCAGTGACCGCCGATGTCGCCGTTCATCACCTGCACTTGACCGAGATGGACCTGGCCGGCTTTGACAGCCAATGTCACGTTCAGCCGCCGTTACGCGGTTTGCGCGACAAGGATGCATTGCGGGTCGGCGTGGCCGGCGGCGTATTGGGCGCGATTTGCTCCGATCATCAGCCGCATGAACCCGATGCCAAGCAGGCGCCGTTTGGCGACACCGAGCCGGGCATCTCCGGGCTGGACACGCTGCTGGCGCTGAATCTGCGGCTGGCGCGGGATGGTGTGTTGCCGTTGTCAGTGGCGCTGGAGCGGCTGACCTGGGGACCGGCGCGGATTCTGGGGCTGGACAGCGGTCATCTGGGCCTGGGCGCGCTGGCTGATGTCTGCGTCTTCGACCCGGAAGCCGATTGGCGGGTGACTGCGCACGCCCTGTGCAGTCGCGGTCAGAACAGCCCGTTTATCGGCTGGGAACTGCAAGGGCGGGTTATGCACACCTTGATGGAAGGACGGGTGGTGTATGAGTGGGCGAAACACGCCCTGGAAATTCCATAGCCTTTACAGGGGCGCCATATCATGCTGACCAGCCGGCGACAACTGCCAATAGATTTACGCAAGTTTAAGCGTTATCCGTTGATTTACCAACTCAGTGTTTTTAACTATGACACCAACCAATTTATCGGTTATCTGATTGACATATCAACAGAAGGTGGATTTCTCGTCAGTGAATCCTTTATTCCTGCAGGAATAAGAATAAAACTTCGCTTAATAGTTCCAACAGCGGAATTTACCAGCGAAGATTATCTTGATATCGAAGTAGAAACTATAAGGGCTAACCGCGATATTAATATTAAATATTTCGCTACTGGTCTACGATTTCTTAACATA
>DEHY01000087.1 GCA_002352185.1 Competibacteraceae bacterium UBA2788 | reverse complement strand
TTAACGTAGGCATTTATGAGCGGTAAATGACGCTGTCAATGACCGGTTCAGCGGAAAATTCCCGGCGGCGCTCCAAAGCGGCGGCTCCAGTCGGCATAGACGACATCAGTGGCGCCGATCACATACTGCACGACTTCCCATTTGCCGCCCCGCCAATGAAACAACGCGCAAATCCAGTCGTCGAACATGCCGTCGTCAATCAGTTGACGGTAGGGGGTGCCGCGATAATCCATCGGGCTGCTGTCAGAGCGCAGCGGCGCCCCGCGCATGAACGCCCAGCCCGCTTGCACCTTGAGCAGATCGACTTTGAAGATGACTCGTTTACGCAGTGCCCGCTCGACCGGGGTGCGCAGCGCGTCCATAATCACCTTGCGTTCCGGATCGCCGGGCGGCGACGTGTAGGGCCGGGATTGCGCGAATCCCGCCAAGCTGACCCGATTCAGCAATAAAAACCACATACTCTCCTTAAGGTCTTGAACCACAAAAACTATAGCGGATGCGGACGACCCGATGGTTCATTGATTTGGCTATTTTCCACGGAGTTTTTCATGTTGATTCATCCTGATTTTGATCCGGTGGCGTTCAGTCTGGGGCCATTGCAGGTGCGCTGGTACGGCCTGATGTACTTGATCAGCTTTCTGATCGGCTGGGCGTTGGGCCGTTACCGCGTTAAACAGCCGGGTTCCAGCTGGACCGCCGCCCAGATGGACGACCTGGTGTTCTACATCGCTCTGGGCGTCATTCTCGGGGGCCGGGTCGGCTATATCCTGTTCTACGGCTTCGACGGATTTCTGCACCATCCACTGATTCTGTTCCGGGTTTGGGAAGGCGGGATGTCGTTTCACGGCGGCTTTCTTGGGGTACTGCTGGCGATGGGGCTGTTCGCCCGCAAATACCAGAAAGGCTTTTGGCAGACCGTTGATTTCATCGCCCCGCTGATTCCGCCGGGGCTGTTCTTCGGTCGAATCGGCAATTTCATCAACGGCGAACTGTGGGGAAGAGTGACCGACCTGCCGTGGGGCATGGTGTTTCGCCAGACCGGCGATCCATTACCGCGCCATCCTTCGCAGTTGTACCAGATGGCGCTGGAAGGGGCGGCGCTGTTCGCGATCCTGTGGCTGTTCTCGGCCAGGCCGCGTCCGACCATGGCGGTGTCGGGCGTATTTGCGCTCGCTTACGGCGTGTTCCGGTTTCTGGTGGAATTCGTCCGTCAGCCGGATGCGCAACTCGGTTATCTGGCCTTCGGCTGGCTGACCATGGGTCAATTGCTCTCGCTACCGATGGTGGTGGTGGGGTTGCTGCTGCTGGGGCTGGCGTATCGGCGGCAGCCTGCCTGAACGGCAATGCCGGCGGGACGTCCGCGTTCCCTGAACCCGTCAGTTGGGATAGCGGTAGGTGATGGTGACGTTCTGCGCGCTCTGATCGGCGTCGAGCAGGTTGGATGCGCCGCGATACGACAGGAGTCGGCGAGTCTCGCGGTCGTAGCGGACTTCCAGCGTGGGCGCCGCCAGCCGCAACAGCCAGCTATCCGCTTCGATAGCAAACCTGACCGCTCCGGGTTCACTGGGGCTGTCCAGCCGGCGGATGCGAAACACGAAGTCGCGCCCTTCCAGCGGCACCAGGAAACGCACCTGCTGGATAGTGTTCCCCTTGGACAGTTGCTCCAGATGGTCACGCAGATACATGTGCAGGCCCTGACCGGTGACCATGTTTGCTTCCAGCCGCACCCGCTCCTGCTGGACGGGCGCGTTCTGATCCGTGCGACCGTAGATTTTGACCCAGGCCCCGTCCACGAAGGTGCCGTCCTGGCGACCGAAACGATGATCCTCGAATGCATAGTTCGGTACATAGGGGTGCGTGATGAAATTGGAGTTCAATACCGCGATTTCCTGACCCTGGGCGTCCCGGTAGCGGGTTTCGTTGCGCTGGGGGCGACCGTCCTCGTAAATCATGCGGTGTTCTTCGGTATAGGCGATCTCGCCGCGCTCGTCGCGGGCTACGCCCTGGAACACCTCCTCTTGCCGGGCGCCGGTCGCGGCCCAGGCGGGCAGGGCAGTGTCGGCCAGCAGCAACATGCCGAAGGTGGCGGCGTTCAGGTATTTCGTCATCTTGGGATGCGGCACGGTTTCGCCCTCCGTTGTCGCGCAGAAGTTGCTGCTGGAACAGACCCCCGGGGGCGGCTTAGGTTCGGAAAGCGATGCGTTGATCCATCGGCTCTCCGGCTTGGAACCAGACCAGCGCGGTGGGCATCGCGGTTTCCATCCAGCTTAAGCAAAACTTTTTGGATTATGCTTGGCAAGATTCATCAAGCAAACGCCACATGGGTTGCGATTCTCATGCGAATTGCCGAATCCCGCTTCGTGATATCGGGTTGGGGCAGCAGCGTGCTGCTGATCATTGTTTTGGGCCTGGGACTGACCGGGGTGCTGCTCTGGGTCGAGCCGCCGGATACCGTGTACGAGCTGGTGCTGCTGACAGGACTTTTGGTGACTGCGCTGCTGGCCTGTACCTTGCGCCGAGCGTTGGCGCAGTGGGCTGCTGCCGAAACACTGGCGCGCGACCGCATGGCGGCGCTGCAAGAGAGCGAATTGAAATTCCGCCGCCTGCTGGAGGAAATTCCCAGCGTCTCGGTGCAGGGTTACGATCAGAATCGCCGGGTTATCTTCTGGAACACCGCCAGCGAGCGGCTGTACGGATACCGCCGGGACGAGGCGCTGGGCCAGTTGCTGGAGGATTTGATCATTCCGCCGCCGATGCGCGCTTCGGTGATTCAGGCAGTCGGCGCATGGATCACCGAAGGCAAGCCGATCCCCAACGGAGAACTCGAACTGCTGCGCAAGGACGGTTCGCTGGCGCCGGTGTATTCGAGCCATGCTATGCTGACCACCAGCCAGAACCAGCAGGAGATGTACTGTCTGGATATTGATCTCTCCGAGCGCAAACGGATCGAGACCGCGCTGGCCCAGCGCGATGCCCTGCTGGAGGTGGCTGCTTCCGCTTCAGCGCAATTACTGCGGGAATCCGATCCGGTTTTGGCGATTACAAGCTGTTTCGCGCAGTTGGGGCAAATCACCGACATCGACCGGATTTGCCTGTTTGAAAATCATCGCTGCCCGCACACTGGCGATCTGTTGATGAGCCAGCGTCATGAATGGCGCGCCCAGCGGACGAATGCGCAGATTGACCCTCTGGGACTCCGAAATCGGTCCTATGACGCCGCCGGTTTTTCGCGCTGGCGGGAAATGCTGGCCGCGAATGCGCCCATCGCCGGTTGCGTGCGGGATTTTCCGACATCCGAGCGGGCGGTGCTGGAAGCGCAAGGCATCGTTGCCATTCTGGTCGTGCCCATCAGCGTTCACGGTAGATTCTGGGGATTCATCGGGCTGGAGGATTGCCGCCGCGAACGCAACTGGACCTCCGCCGAGCAGCACATTCTGCAAAACATGGCCGGCAATGCCGGGGAAGCCATTGCCCGGCGCTGCGCGGAGATGGCGTTGCAGAGCAGTGAGGAAAAGTTCCGCCGCCTGGCCGACAACATGCGCGACCTGGTGTGTCAGACCGACACGGACGGCGTGATCCAGTACGCCAGCCCTTCCTGTCACGCAGTACTCGGCTATGACCCGCAAACGCTGCTGGGCCGTTCGATATTTGTCGGCATCCATCCTGACGACCGTGAAACGGCCATTGAAGTTTGCCAGGCGGCGCTGGCCCGACGTGAGGCCGGCCAGGTCGAAGTCCGTCACCAGCACGCCAACGGCGACTATCTCTGGCTGGAAGCCGTCGGCAATCCGCTGTGCAATGCTGCCGGCGCGCTCATCGGCGCGGTGATCAGCAGCCGCGATATCACCAAGCGCAAGCAGGCGGAAGCAAACCTCCATCTGGCGGCCCAAGTGTTCGAGAGCAGTCGGGAAGCGATTGTAGTCACCGATGTCGAGTCCCACATCCTGTGGGTGAATCGTGCGTTTAGCGACATCACCGGTTATTCCGCCAACGAGGTGGTCGGCCAGACCCCGCGCCTGCTGGCTTCGGGCCAGCACGATTGCGATTTTTACCAGAACATGTGGCGCACGCTGGCCGCTGCCGGGCGCTGGCGGGGGGAAATATGGAACCGGCGCAAGAACGGGGAAGTTTATCCCGAATGGCTGAACATCAGCGCGGTGTGCGATTCCCGGGGCCATCTGACGCACTATATCGGCATTTTCAGCGACCTTAGCGAACACAAGGCCAACGCTGACCGGATCGAATTCCTCGCTCACCACGATCCGCTGACCGCACTGCCCAATCGGCGGTTGTTGCAGGATCGTCTGGAGCGGGCGCTGTCCCAGGCTGAACGAAGCCGGTCTTCGGCAGCGCTGCTGTTTCTCGACCTGGATCGCTTCAAGCTGGTCAACGATTCGCTCGGCCACGCGCTGGGCGATCAGTTGCTGCAACACGTCGCGGCGCGGCTGCATCAGAAGCTGCGCGACACCGACACCCTCAGCCGGCAGGGCAGCGACGAATTCCTGATCGTGCTGCCGGATACCGGCTACGAGGGCGCCGGTTACGTAGCACGCCATCTGCTCGAATGCCTCAACCACCAACCGGTGCAAGTCGCCGACCATAGCCTGGGCGTAACCGCCAGCATCGGCATCAGTCTTTATCCCGACCACGGCCAGGATCGCGATACCCTGCTCAAGCAGGCCGGGGCCGCGTTGCGCTATGCGCAAAACAGCGGTGGAAATTGCTGCCGCTTCTTTACCGCCGGCATGATGGTCAATACCCTCGAACGCCTGCAACTGGAAACCGATTTGCGCTATGCGCTGGAACGCAATCAGCTCCTGCTGCACTACCAGCCGCAGATCGATTTAGGCATGAACCGGATCGTGGGCGCCGAGGCGCTGCTGCGCTGGCAACATCCCGAACGGGGACTGGTTTCGCCCGGGCAATTCATCCCCATTGCCGAGGACAGCGGCCTNNCCGATCTGCCGGATACGGTCACCCAGGCGCTGGCGGCGAGCGGCCTGGCGCCGGAATGGCTGGAACTGGAACTGACCGAATCCATCCTGATTCAGGATACGGACAGCGCGCTGCGAATGGTGCGGCAGTTGCGGGCGATGGGTTTGCGANNGACAGTGCGGCGATTGTCCGCGCCATCGTGCAACTGGCTCACGGCCTGAAGCTGAATACGATTGCCGAAGGAGTGGAAACTGATGTCCAGCTCGCATTTCTGCGCAATCAGGGTTGCGATCAGGTCCAGGGTTATTATTTTAGCCGCCCGTTGCCCGCCGCCGAATTCGCTCATTTTCTGGCGCAAAACACGCTGCCGGCAGCGTAGCCGACAGGCAAGCTGGGCAGGCAAACGGGCTTTTAATCCTTGCTCAGCAGGCTGTCTTTCCCCAGTAGCGCAACCACGCTGCTGGACCAGGATGATTGCGTCGGCGTGGCCGGTGCGGCTTCCCTGAACACGCCATACGCCATCAACCGCCGGTAGCGCTGTTCCAGCAATTCGTCCACCGTCAACGCTTCCAGTGATTGCAGCTGCTCGCAGAGCGCAGTGCGCAGATTCTCCGCCATCCGCTCCAGATCACGATGCGCGCCGCCAGGGGGTTCGGGAACAATCCCGTCAATCAGATGGAGCTTGAGCAGCCGTCCGGCGGTCAACCCCATTGTTTCGGCGGCCTCCGGCGCCCGGTCGGCGCTCTTCCACAGGATTGTTGCGCAGCCTTCCGGGGAAATCACCGAATAAGTGCCGTATTGCAGCATCAACACCCGGTCGCCCACTCCAATCGCCAGCGCGCCGCCGGAGCCGCCCTCGCCGATGACCACACAGAGGATCGGCGTCCGCAGCCGACTCATCTCGAACAGATTGCGGGCAATCGCCTCGCTCTGACCGCGTTCCTCGGCGCCGATGCCCGGATAGGCTCCAGGCGTATCAATGAAGGTGATGACCGGCAATCGGAAGCGCTCCGCCAGCTTCATCAGCCGCAGCGCCTTGCGGTAGCCTTCCGGGCGCGGCATTCCGAAATTGCGATAAATTTTCTCCTTGGTGTCGCGCCCCTTCTGATGACCGATGACCAGCACCGGTCGGCCGGCCAGTCGCGCCAGCCCGCCGACAATGGCGTGATCGTCAGCGAAGGCGCGGTCGCCGTGCAATTCCACGAAATCGGTGAACAGCCGCTCCACATAATCCAGGGTGTAGGGCCGCAGCGGGTGACGGGCGATCTGGGAAATCTGCCAGGAGGTCAGGCTGGCGAAGATGGAGTCGGTCAACGCCTTGCTCTTGGCTTCCAGCCGGGCGATCTCATCGCCGATGTTGAGTTCCTGGTCGGCGCAGAGATGACGCAACTCCTTCAACATCGCCTCCAGTTCGGCGATGGGCTTCTCGAAATCCAGACAGTTATTCGGATTCATGATCTGCGGTTATTCCTTGTCGGGCAGGCGCACCGCAAGGTACAGGGTCTCGTTTTCACGCCGCACCAGCAGCGGGATGGCCTTGCCCTTGGGGAGTTCCCTGGCCAGTTCAACGAACTGGTTGGCGTTTTTCACCGGGTTATGATTGAGTTGCAGAATAATGTCGTCGGGATACAGGCCGGCGTTGGCCGCCGGACCCTCGTCCAGCGTGGTGACCAGAACCCCCTGTTCTTCCATGCCCAGCGTGCGGCGCTGTTCGTTGCTGAGGTCGGCAACGATGATTTTCAAGCGTGGGTCGTTGTGTTCGTCCATGGTGGACACCACTTCCTGGGCGGTTTCCAGCCGGGCGATGGTGGCCTTGATTTCCAGCGGCTCGCCGTTGCGCAGAATGGACATCGCCACGGTCTTGCCCACCGGAGTGACCCCGATCATGCGCGGCAGTTGCGAAGAATCCTCGACCGGCTCGCCGCCGTAGCGCAGGATGATGTCGCCCTGCTTGAAACCGGCGCTGGCCGCCGGGCTGTCCGGCAGAATCTGCGCCACCAGCGCCCCGCGCGGACGGTCCAGCCGGAACGCCTCGGCCAGATCGTTATTGACCGCTTGCAGCAGGATGCCCAGCCAGCCGCGAGTCACTTGACCGGTCGCCTTCATCTGCTCGACCACCTGCATCGCCAGCTTGATCGGAATGGCGAACGACAGCCCCATATAGCCGCCGGTGCTGCTGTAAATCTGTGAGTTGATGCCGACCACCTCGCCGCGCAGGTTGAACAGCGGCCCGCCGGAACTGCCGGGGTTGACCGCGACATCGCTTTGGATGAACGGCACGTAGGTGCCGCTGGGCAGGTTGCGTCCGACCGCGCTGACGATGCCCTGGGTCGCCGTTTGCTCCAGCCCGAACGGTGAGCCGATGGCCAGCACCCATTCGCCCACCTCCAGCGCGTCGGAATCGCCGATTTTCACCGCCGGCAGGTTCTCCCCTTCGATCTTGAGTAGCGCCACATCGGTCAGATCGTCCGCGCCAATCACCTTGGCCGGTCGTTCGCGCTGGTCGCTGAGCCGGACGATGATCTTGTCGGCGTCGCGTGCGACATGGGCGTTGGTCAGGATGTAGCCGTCCGGTGAGAGGATAAAGCCCGATCCCAGGGAATTGGCCTGGCCGCTGGGCAATTCCGGGCGTTCCTGGAAGAAGCGCTTGAAAAATTCCAGATAGGGATTCTCGGAGCCGGGTTGCTCCGGCAGAGCATACGGGCGTTTCGCGGTTTTGCGGGCCGGCGCCTGGGTCGTGCTGATATTGACGACGGTCGGCTCGTTCTGCTTGACCAGCCTGCGAAAATCCGGGAGGTTTTGCGGGTCGGCGGTGCGGGTCGGCGCCGCCGCCATGCCGCAGAGCGGCAGCAGCAGGGTGAACAGGGGAAGCAAACGGCGGGGATAGCTCATGAAAGCGATCATCTCCTTGAAGAGGTTGCGGATGCCGATAAACAGCGCCGAGCGCATGACGGCCACCGCTGGAACGGACGGAATAGGTGGAGCGACTGAACCAGGATGCAATTATGCCCGCAACCGCCAGGCGTCGGCGCGGTGTGCGCAGTATAAAATGGTGGGCAGGACCCGGAGAAAAGCGGGCAGGCAGCGAAACTGCGAATCCGGCTGGAATCGGTGGCCGGATCGGGCATCGCTATCGGACGTGGGCGAACGTGAGTTAACGAAATAAGGCGCAAAGGCATGGAAAACATCCCGGAACCGGTCATGAACGATCACGACAAAGCGGCCCAGTATCTCTATGAACTGGCGATCAAACTGCTGGAATTGAAGGGATCGGACATTTTCATCACCGCCGGCAGCCCAGCGGCGCTCAAGGTCAACCAGGATATTCAGCGGGTAAGCGGCCAGAAGCTGATGCCCCAGCAGACGGCGCTGCTGGTGCGTTCGATTATGAACGACCGGCAGGCGCGCGATTACGACCAGCATCACGAAATCAATTTTTCCCTGAACTTTCCCGATCTGGCCCGCTTTCGGGTCAGCGCCTTCACCCAGCGCGGCAGCGCCGGGATGGTGCTGCGGCTGATTCAGCAGCAGATTCCGACGATTGAGGAACTTAACCTGCCCCCGATCCTCAAGGATATCGCCATGCACAAGCGCGGGCTGGTGATTTTCGTGGGCGGCACCGGTTGCGGCAAGACCACATCCCTGGCGGCGATGGTGGATCACCGCAACAGCCGCTGCCGGGAACACATCGTCACCGTCGAAGATCCCATTGAGTTTTTCCATCGCCACAAACAGTGCCTGGTGGACCAGCGCGAAGTCGGTGTGGATACCGAATCCTACGAGGTAGCGCTGAAAAACACCTTGCGGCAGGCGCCGAACGTCATCCTGATCGGCGAGGTCCGGGATCGGGAAACTATGCAGTATGCGCTCAATTTCGCCGAGACCGGCCACCTGTGCCTGACCACCCTGCACGCCAACAACACCGACCAGGCGTTTGATCGCATCGTCAATTTCTTCCCGGAGGAAAAGCGGGCGCAGGTGCTGATGGACCTGTCATTCAACGTCAGAGCGTTTATCTCGCAACGGCTGCTGCCGCGCGAGGATCAGCCTTCGCTGATTCCGGCGGTGGAAGTGTTGCTGAATACCCCGCTGATGGCGGAGTTGATTTTTCAGGGCCGGGTCAAGGAGATCAAAAGCGTCATGGCCCGCTCCAGCGAACAGGGCATTGTCACCTTCGATGACGCCCTGTTCAATCTGTACGAGGCCGGGCGCATCAGCTATGAAACGACCATTCGTCACGCCGATTCCGCCAATAACCTGCGGTTGCGGATCAAGCTGGAAAGTAAACGTCCGCAGCCGCANNCGGCTACACCTCGCCGTAATGGACTCCGGCGCCAATCCAGCGCCGGATCAGCAGTTCCGCCCGCTCCGGATCGTCGCGCAGCAGCCCGTCGGCGGCGTGGCGGACCGCGTTCAGCAGATCCTGATCGCGCAACAGGTCGGCCACCCGCAGCGTTTGCTCGCCGGTCTGGCGGGTGCCGAGTACCTCGCCGGGACCGCGCAGCTCCAAATCGCGGCGGGCGATTTCAAAACCGTCGTGGCACTCCCGCAGCACCGTCAACCGGGCGTGAGCCACTGCGGACAGCGGTGGGCGGTACAGCAGTACGCAGTGACTCGCCGCCGCGCCGCGCCCAACCCGGCCCCGCAACTGATGTAATTGCGCCAGCCCCAGCCGTTCGGCGTTTTCAATGATCATCAGGCTGGCATTGGACACATCCACTCCCACTTCGATCACGGTCGTAGCCACCAGCAGATCGAGATCGCCGGTCTTGAACGCCGTCATCGCCGCCTCTTTGGCCGCCGCCGCCAGCCGACCATGCGCCAGGCCAATGCGCAGCTCCGGCAGGATTTCGGTCAGGCGCTCGACCGTGACCGCCGCCGCCTGGCATTGCAGCGCCTCCGATTCCTCGATCAGCGGACACACCCAATACGCCTGCCTGCCGCTCCGGCACGCCTGGCGAATCCGTTCGATCACCTCGTCGCGGCGATGGTCGGGCACGACGACGGTTTTTACCGGCTGTCGGCCCGGCGGCAATTCGTCCAGAGTCGAGGTGTCCAGATCGGCGTAGGCACTCATGGCCAGGGTGCGCGGAATCGGGGTGGCGGTCATGATGAGCTGGTGCGGGCAATGCCCGCGCTGCCGACCCTTTTCGCGCAGCGCCAGCCGCTGATGAACGCCGAAACGGTGTTGTTCGTCCACAATCGCCAGCGCCAGGTTGGCGAAGATGACGGCCTCCTGAAACAGCGCGTGGGTGCCCACTGCGATGTGGATGTCACCGGCGGCGAGCCGTTCCAGCACAGTTCGCCGCGCCCGCCCGGTTAAGCGTCCGGTCAGCCAGNNGGCGGCCACCACCGTTTTTCCAGAGCCGACATCGCCCTGGAGCAACCGCAGCATCGGGCGCGGTTGGGCGATGTCGGCGGCAATTTCCGCCAGAACCCGCTGCTGAGCGCCGGTGAGGGTAAACGGTAAGCGCTCCACAAAGCGCCGGCTCAGCCCCCCTGCACCGGTCAGCGGCGACGCAGCCTGTTGCTGCACCCGCTGACGCAGCCGCCGCAGACTGAGCTGATGGGCCAGCAGTTCCTCGAAAGCCAGCCGCCGCCGGGCCGGATGACGACCGCTGTCCAGCTCAGCCCGCGCCACATCCGTCGGCGGCCGGTGCAGCAGCCGCACCGATTCAGCCATGGGCGGCAGCTTCAACTGCGCCCGTAACGCCGGCGGCAGCAGTTCCGGCAGCAGCGCCGCTGCATCCAGTTGCAGCAGCGCCTGTTCGGCCAGACCGCGCAGGGTGAATTGCTGCAAGCCGGCGGTAGTGGGGTAGATCGGAGTCAGACAGTCGGCTACCGCCGCTTCCTCCGCTCCGATCCGGCGGCATTCGGGATGGATGATCTCCAGGCCGCCGGTATACCCCGACCGCACTTCGCCGAAGCAGCGCAATCGCACCCCGGGCTGACTGAACAGTTGTTCCTGAGCCGGGCTGAAGTGGAAAAAGCGCAGGGTCAGGACGCCCGTNNTCCGCCTCGATCTGCGCTTCCTCGCCGGGGCGCAGTTGGCCGATGGGGGTGATGCGGGTGCGATCCTGATAGCGCAGCGGCAGGTGCAGCAGCACATCCTCGGCGGTGCGGATACCCAGCCGGCGCAACCGTTCGGCCAGCTTCGGCCCGACGCCTTTCAGGGCAGTGACCGGCATGGGTTCCGGCATCGGCGGCAAAGGTCGCGCCCTGCGCTGCATGGCGGCGCGCTTAGCCTTCCAACACCAGCACTGCATCCATCTCGACCTGAGCGTCACGCGGCAGCGCAGCGACGCCAATCGCGGCGCGGGCCGGATACGGTTGCAGGAAATACTCAGCCATAATCTGATTGATCAGAGCGAAATGGCTGAGATCGGTCAGAAATACATTGAGCTTGACCGTATCGGCCAGGCTGCCGCCGGCGGCGCGGGCCACCGCCGCCAGGTTGTCGAACACCCGGCGAATTTGCGCGTCCATGCCGCCGTCCACCAGTTGCAGGGTGGCCGGATCGAGCGGGATCTGACCGGAAAGATAAACGGTATTGCCCACTTTGACGGCTTGGGAATAGGCGCCGATAGCGGCGGGGGCCTGATCGGTCTGGATGATTTCACGCGGCATGATCGAATGCTCCTGATAAGCTCCCCGGCGGCGGGTGGGAAGTGGATGGGTAAAAAGATGCTGGTGAGGGATTATACCCGCGCTGGGAGCTTCGCAATTCCCGGTTTCGGCAGGCCCCACCCCATCAGGACTTTCGCTTCTGGTTCAAGAACCGTTCGGGGTAAGCTTGCCGAACCCTATTCTTCATCGATGATGGCCCTTTGAAAATCCGGATGAAGAATTTTACCGATCACCGTTGGAGGCTTGAAGAGGAATGAAGGCAGCCGGTTTAGCGGGCGAGCGGATGACCCTCGGCGAACGCCGGGCGGCGTTCTGGTTGGCGGGCGTATTTTCGTTGCGGATGCTGGGCCTGTTCATGGTTTTGCCGGTGTTCGCCCTCTACGCCGAACGCCTGCACGGCAACACGCCGGCGCTGGCGGGACTGGCTATCGGCATCTATGGCTTTAGCCAGGCGCTGTTCCAGATTCCCTTCGGTTTCCTGTCCGACCGTTATGGCCGCAAGCGGATGATTTATCTGGGTCTGCTGATCTTCGCCGTGGGCAGCGTGGCGGCGGCTCTGGCCGATTCCATCTGGGGCGTGATCCTGGGCCGCGCCTTGCAGGGCGGCGGCGCGGTATCGGCGGCGGTGATGGCGCTGGCGGCTGATTTGACCCGCGAGGAACATCGGATCAAGGTCATGGCGACCATTGGCGTCACCATCGGCCTGTCGTTCGCCGTTTCGATGATTATGGGGCCGGTGCTGAACGGCTGGATCGGAGTGCCGGGGATTTTCTGGCTGACCGGGCTGTGCGCTCTGCTCAGCATCGCCGTAGTGCGCTTTCGGGTGCCGAATCCGGTCCTGAGCCGGGTCCATCGCGACGCTGAACCGGTGGCTTCCCAATTTGGCCGGGTGCTGGCGGACGCCCAGTTGCTGCGGCTGAACTTCGGCATTTTCATCCTGCACCTGCTGCTGACCGCCACCTTTGTCGCCGTGCCGCTGGCGCTGCGCGACGCCGGCCTGCCGAGCGACCGGCATTGGGAGGTTTACCTGCCGGCGCTGTTGTTCTCAATGGCGGCCATCGTCCCGTTCATCATCCTCGCCGAGAAGCATCGTCGGCTGAAACCGGTGTTTCTGGGCGCGATTTTGATCCTGGCGCTGACCGAATTCGGCCTGCTGACCCTGCACGACAATGTGCTGGAAATGAGCGTATTGCTGCTGGTTTTCTTTAGCGGCTTCAACCTGCTGGAAGCGACCTTGCCTTCGCTGATTGCCAAAATGGCCCCGCCCGACGCCAAAGGCACGGCGATGGGCATTTATTCCAGCAGCCAGTTTCTTGGCGCATTCGCCGGCGGCGCGCTGGGCGGCTGGTTGCGCGGATCGTTCGGCCTCAAGGGCGTATTCGCGTTCACGACGCTGGGGGCGCTGGCCTGGCTGGCGACAGCCTGGAGCATGAAGAACCCGCGCCATCTGAGCAGCTATCTGCTGAACGTAGGCGCGCTGGACGAGCGGGCGGCCCATCATCTCGCGCTGCAACTGGCGCAGGTGCCGGGGGTGGCGGAAGCGGTGGTGATTGCCGCCGATGGCGTGGCCTATCTCAAGGTGGACCGGCATGCGCTGGATGAAGCGGCGCTGCGGGGATTCGCGGCGGACGTGTAATAATTGGGCATGTTCAAAATTTCACAACCAGTACGGAGCAAATGCAATGGCCAGCGCCAGCATCAATAAAGTCTTCCTGATCGGCAATCTGGGCAAAGACCCGGAGGTGCGCTACATGCCCAGTGGCAAGGCGGTCGCCAACGTGACGATTGCCACCAACGAAAGCTGGAAGGATAAAACCACCGGCGAGAAGCAGGAGCGCACCGAATGGCACAATGTGGTGTTTTACAGTCCGCTGGCGGAAATCGTCGGGCAGTATTTGCGCAAGGGATCGTCGGTGTTCGTGGAAGGGCGCCTGCAAACCCGCAAATGGCAGGACAAGACCACCAACCAGGATCGCTACACCACTGAGGTCATCGCCAACGAAATGAAGATGCTGGGTGGACGCGGCGATTCCGGCAGCAGCGCGCCGTTCCCGGCAGACGGTTCGGAGGAGCGCGCCGCGCCTGCATCGCGTCCGTCACAGGGGCCGGCCTCGACCCGTCCGCAACCCTCGCCGCCGCCGGGATCCGATAACGGCTTTGATGACGACATCCCGTTCTGAGAACCGCCGATTTTCCTTCAAAACCGCCCCAGCGCCTCACCGCTGTGCGCCAGCAACCGCGCCAGCCATGGCTTCTTGCCGGTATAGATGACTTCGTACAGGTCGGCGGCGGCGCTGGCTTGCAGCAGATAATCGTCGCTGGTGCGCAATTCGTCCGCCAGCCGACAATCCAGCGCCTTGGTTCCATACCAGTATTCGCCGGTCGCCACCTGGTCCAAATCCAGTTGTGGCCGGTGGGTTTTCACGAAGTCCTTGAACAGGGTATGGGTGATTTCAATTTCCTCCTGAAATTTATGCCGCCCCTTGTCGGTGTTCTCGCCGAATAGCGTGACCGTGCGCTTGAATTCCCCGGCCATGAATTGCTCGTAATCAATGTCGTGCTTCTTGAGCAGCCGATTGAAATTCGGCAACTGGGCGATGACGCCAATGGAACCGAGAATGGCGAACGGCGCGGCGATGATCCGGTCGGCGACGCAGGCCATTAAATAACCGCCGCTGGCCGCCACTTTATCCACCGCCACGGTCAATTTCACCTGCCGGTCGCGGATGCGCAACAGTTGCGCCGCCGCCAGCCCGTAGGCGTGAACCATGCCGCCGGCGCTTTCCAGCCGCACCATTACCTCATCCTCCGGCTGGGCGACCGTCAGCACCGCCGTCACTTCCTCGCGCAACGAGGCCACTGCCGCCGCACGCAGGTCGCCGTGGAAATTCAGCACAAACATCCGGCGGCGCTCGGTTTTGCCGCGTTGCTTCTCGTGCGCTTTGTGTTCCTTTTGCGCCTGCTTGAACGCCTTTTTCGGCAAGGCCGCAGATTTGAGCGCCATGGCCATATCGTCGTAATCCCGGTTCAGATGGCGGATATCCAGCCGTCCCCGGCTGTCTCCGTCGCCGCGCCGCGCCAGCGCCACGATGCCGCCGACTACGACCAGCATCGCCACCACCAAGGTCGCGGTTTTGGCCAGAAACATCCCGTATTCGCTTAGAAATTCCATCACGTTCCAATTCTCCAACGGGTTGGCAACTGCTGAAAAGTGTGTTGCCTTTGGTGGGCTTTGATTATAAATTTTTTCCCGTTCTCAGGAACCTACCACCCGCTGGGCAGGAAGTATCCCTCCAGAAAACCATCGAACCAGCGATCCAGCGCCGCGTCATGATCGGCATGGCGCGCACGCTGTTCAGCGGCGGATTGCGCGCCGGGCGCGGTCAATTCGTTCGCGCCTTCCACCAGCCAGCGTTCCAGAATGGCCTGATCGACTTCCGGGTGGAATTGCAGGCCGAAGGCGTTCGCGCCGTAGCGATAGGCTTGATGGGGAAAAGTCGCGCCGGTCGCCAGCAGTTCCGCACCCGCCGGCAAGGCAAAGCCCTCGCGGTGCCAGTGGTAGACCTGCAAAGGGGTCTCAAACACGGCTTGGCCGACCTCGGTCGGCTGCACCGCGAAATAGCCGATTTCCGCCAGCCCCGCCGGATGCGGCTGGACCGTTGCGCCCAAGGCCCGCGCCAGCAGTTGCGCGCCCAGGCAAATGCCCAAAAAGGGTCGCCCGGAATCCAGCGCTTGGGGAATCCAGTCCAGTTGCGCCCGGAGGCCCGGTAACTTGTTATCGTCGTTGGCGCTCATCGGCCCGCCGAACACCACCGCCCCGGCGTAGCCGTCCATCCCCGTCGGCAACGGATCGCCGGCCAGCGGACAGCACACCTCCAGCGCATAACCGCGCTCCCGCAACTTGCGGCCACAGCGACCCGCACTGGCATCACGGGTCTGCATCACCAGCAGCAGGCGCGGCGCTTCATTAACCATGGTTATATAGCGCTCCTAAATGAGTTGTGGCCCGGGCTTCCAGCCCGTGTTGATGAATTCACGGGCTGGAAGCCCGGGCCACGCCCTTGAGCGTTTCGGCGATCAGGAACGCCAGCTCCAGGCTTTGCGAAGCGTTCAGGCGCGGGTCGCAGCGGGTGTGATAGCGGTCGGCCAAGCCCTGTTCGGTGATCGCCTGCGCGCCGCCCAGGCATTCGGTGACATCCTGCCCGGTCAGTTCAAAATGCATTCCGCCGGGGTAACTGCCCTCGGCGCGATGAATGGCGAAGAAGCGCCGCACCTCGTCGAGAATGCGGGTGAAGGGGCGGGTTTTGTAGCCGGTGCTGGCTTCCTGGGTGTTGCCGTGCATCGGATCGCAGGACCATACGACATGGCGGCCTTCCCGCTGCGTCGCCCGAATCAGCGGCGGCAGCGCGACTTCAATTTTGTCCGCGCCCATCCGGCTGATCAGGGTCAGGCGGCCCGGCTGGTTATCCGGGTTCAGCCGATCCAGCAGGCGCAGCACGGTGTCCGGGTCGGCGGTCGGCCCCAGCTTGAGGCCGATGGGATTGGCGATCCCGCGCAGGAATTCGACATGCGCGCCGTCCAGTTGCCGGGTGCGCTCGCCGATCCAGAGCAGATGCGCCGAACCGTCATACCAGTCGCCGGTCGCCGGATCGCGCCGGGTCAACGCCTGTTCGTAGCCCAGCAGCAGCGCCTCGTGCGAGGTGTAGAACTGCACCTGCCGCACTTGCGGATCAGTCACGGCGTCCAGCCCGCAGGCGCGCATGAATCCCAGGGTTTCGCTGATGCGGTTGGCGAGATCATGATAGCGGGCGCTTTGCGGGCTGGCCTGCAAAAAGTCCAGATTCCATTGCTGCACCCGGTGCAGGTCGGCGAAACCGCCTTGCGCCAGCGCCCGCAGCAAATTCAGCGTGGCCGCCGATTGCGCATAGGCGCGCAGTTGTCGGCGCGGATCGGGGCGGCGCGCCTGCGGCGTGAAATCGAGATCGTTAACGATGTCGCCCCGNNGGACAGGCGGCGGCAAAGGTCAGGATCACCGCCATTTGCAACAGCACCCGAAAGGTGTCGGTGATGGTGTGGTCGCGGAATTCGGCGAAGCTTTCGGCGCAATCGCCGCCTTGCAGCAGGAACGCCCGCCCGGCGGCAACTTCAGCCAGTTGCTGGCGCAGGGTGCGGATTTCGCCGGCGAACACCAGCGGCGGCGACGTGCCCAGCCGTTCCTCGACCTCGGCCAGCGCCGGAAGGTCATCGTAAACCGGCAGTTGCGCCGCTGGTCGTTGTCGCCAACTGGCGGGTGTCCAGGAGACGGTGGCGTATTGCATGGGTTGTGACATCGGGGTATCCGGGAAAAATGGCCTCTGATTTCAAACGGGCAGCGGCGCTTGAGAACAATCAACCGAATCAATGCTGCGGGCTTGACCCTAGAATAACCGATTGGACCCGCCCTGATCCTCCAATGGGCTCCCATGCCCCACACGCCCGCACCGCCCGCTACGCCGTTCGCCGTTCTGCTTGCCGCGTTTCTGCCCGTCAACTCATCGCGCCACACCCACAGCCGGCTTAGGATTGCTATATGATCGGCATCTCCCTTTGAAAAAGGGGCAACGGATTTTGTAGCCAGACACCGCCACAACGGCTATAGCCGACTGACCGTCGGCTATAAGCGTTTCGGATCAACCGTTTTTCCACCCACTTCTTACTCAAGCAGACAATCCTCATGTCGTGGGATACCCAGATTTTGCTTTTCACAGCGACGCTGCGCTCAGAAGGATTGGATGGCTTCTTTCGGGGCATCACTTGGCTGGGGTCACTGTATGTTCTGGCGCCGATTACGGCTCTGATCAGCGTGATCCTGCTGTACTTTCAAAAACGCGCTGAAGTTTTGCTGTTGCTGGTGGGCTTCGGCGGCGCAACGCTGCTGGTCCACCTGGCCAAGGCGATCCTGGATCGCCCCCGGCCCTCTGTGATGGAACCGCTGGTGGTTCTGCCCACCGATAGCTCATTCCCCAGCGCCCATACTACCCATAGTGTCGCCTTTGCTCTGTGCATGGTGCTGATCATCCGTCGCATTTTGCCGGAATGGCAGTTTACCGCCATGGCCGTGGCCCTGATGCTGGCGGTCGCCGTGGCGACTTCGCGGATCTATTTGCAGGTGCATTTTCCATCCGATGTTATGGCGGGAATCACCCTCGGCATCGGCTGGGTTGTCCTGGCGCAAAAGCTCCTTTAACTCACTGCAAAAGCCGCGTTGAGGACTCGATGAGAAACAAATTTCTGGGCACCGGGGAAAGCGGTTATCACCCGCTGCGCAAGATCAAAGTCATTCTGTCGGGGCTGCGGTTTGCGGTCTTCTACGACTTCAGCGTCGCCTACAAAATGGTGCTGTCCGCGATCATTCTCAGCTTGGCGCTGCTGTTTCAGCAGTGGGTGGATTTCGGGCTGATCCTGGTGGTTACCGGTTTGGTGCTGATCGCGGAGCTGTTCAACAGCGCCATAGAAGCGGTATGCGATTTTCTGGAGACCCGCGAAAACGAGAAAATTCGCGCCATCAAGGATATTGCCGCCGCTGCCGTGGGCATCAGTATGGCGCTCTGGCTTACCGTGGTGATTTCCGATTTGGTCCGCCTGGCCCCGCTGCTGTTGCAGCACTGGCGCGATTGAATTCAGCCTGAACATCGAGCGTGCCTGCTACACCTTCCGCAGGCGCTATAATTCCTGCTCCCAAAATGACAACAAGCAGCGACGAGTAGCCATGAAACGACGGGATTTATTGACGCGACTGCTGGGGCTGGCTGCCTGCGGGATATTGCCGGTTCCGTGGGTTGATACAGCTATGGCGCAAAACCGTTCACCGGCGGAGGGCCAGCCGTTCAGCCCGGAGTGGCTGCGGGAAATCGCGCAACGGCTGGCGCGAGAACCCTACGTTCCGCTCACCGACGCCCGCCCATCGTGGCTGGCGGCGATGGATTACGATGACTATCAGGCGCTTAACAACTTTCGCGCTGATCACAGCCTGTGGGCCGGCGGCGAATTGCCGTTTCAGGTCCGGTTCTTCCATCTGGGGCTGTATTTTCACCACCCGGTCAGTTTGTACGAAGTCGCCAACGGCGTCGCCCGCCCGATTGCGTTTTCGCCAGAGATGTTCAAATACGGCCCCAGGGTCAAAGACCGGATCCCGGCGCAAGTGGGCGATCTCGGTTTTGCCGGTTTTCGGGTCAACAGCCGTGCGGACTGGGATCGGGACATGTTCTCCTTTCTCGGCGCCAGCTACTTCCGGGCGGTCGGCGCCAGCAAGCAATATGGCCTGTCCGCCCGGGGCCTGGCGATTGACACCGGCATGGATCGCGCAGAGGAATTCCCCGTCTTCCAGCGGTTCTGGCTGGAACGGCCTGCGGCGGACGCCGCCGCGCTGACGCTGCACGCCCTGCTCGACAGCCCCAGCGTCACCGGCGCTTACCGCTTTGTCATCACGCCCGGCGACACCACCACCATGCAGGTCGAAACCCGCCTGTTCCCGCGCCGCCCGATTGAGCGGCTGGGCATCGCGCCGATGACCTCGATGTTTCAGTGCGGCGAGGATGACCGGCGAATCGCCGACGACTATCGCCCGGAGATTCACGACTCCGACGGGCTGGCGCTGTGGACCGGGACGGGCGAGTGGATTTGGCGACCGCTGCTCAACCCGCATTACATCCGGGTTAATTCCTTCCTGGATGACAACCCGCGTGGCTTTGGCCTGCTGCAACGCGACCGCGAGTTCGGCCACTATCAGGACGACGCCGCCTTCTATCACCAGAGGCCCTCGCTGTGGGTGGAGCCGCTGGGCCACTGGGGGCCGGGCCGGGTGCAACTGGTCGAACTGCCGACCGCTGACGAAACCCTCGATAACATCGTGGCGTTCTGGAATCCGGCGCAAGCTGTGGAGCCGGGTCAGGAACTGCGTTTTGACTATCGCTTGTACTGGGGCGCGTCGCCGCCGTTTCGGCCCACCTCGGTCGCCGAGGTGATTGCGACCCGTTTGGGCGCCGGCGGCATGCCCGGCCAGAAGAAAGTCGAATCCATGCGCAAGTTTGTGATCGATTTCCAGGGCGGTCGGCTGGACCAGTTGCCCAGGGACGCCAAGGTGGAAGCAGTAGTGGCCGCTTCGCGGGGAGAAATTCGGGATGTGGTCGCCCGTCCGCTCCAGCAATCCGATCCATGGCGCTGCCATTTCGATCTGGTGGCTCCTGGCAGCGAACCGGTGGATTTACGCTGCTATTTGCGCGACGCCGAGGGTGCGCTTAGTGAAACCTGGTTGTATCAATGGTCGCCGCCGCCGGGCGCGAAGGGCTGATTCGGCTTCAATCCCGCAGGCGGCAATCAAACATCACATCCTCGCCCAGCGCATAACGGCGGTGGCGGGGACGCAAACCCTGCGATAAATCCTGAATCGGCGGCAGGCGGATTCCAGGACGGCCAGAACCGATGATCAGCGGCGCGACCGTGACTTGCAGTTGATGCAGCAATCCCTGTTCCAGAAAGGCCGACACGGTTAGGCCGCCGCCCTCAATGAAAATCCCGAACAGCCCGCGCTGGTGCAGTCGCCGCACGATCTCCGCCAAATTCAGTCCCCCGTCTTGAACGGCCACTCCGATGATCTCTGCTGCACCCGGCGCGGGGGCATCGGCCAGTTCCTCAGAACAGATCAGCAATGTCGGTGCGGCCCGATCCTGAAAAACGCCGCACCCGGATGCGAGCCGACGCCGGGGATCGAGAACCACCCGCACCGGGTTCGGCCCTGGCACCCGCCGCGTAGTCAATTGCGGATCGTCATGCTCCACGGTGCTGGCGCCGACCACGATGGCATCGCACAACGCCCGCATCCGGTGCAGATGCGTCAGATTTTCCGGGCCGGTCACATAGCAGGAAGCTCCGCTTTCCGTAGCGATGCGCCCGTCCAGGCTTTGCCCCAGATGCGCCACCGTCAAGGGCCGCTCCCGGCAGGCCCGCGCCATCGGCAGATAGAGATCAAACAGTTCCGCACTGGATTCGGTCAGTGGCGTCTGGCCGATCCAGGAACCATCGGCGGCAATGTCGAGAAACGCAGCGGAGTTTCCAGGAGGCTCAGACGCAGCGCGAACTCGGCGGCGCAATTCCAGCAGCAGCGCCCAGGCCCGTTCCGGTTCAATGGTCGGCGTGGTCATGGCTGACGCAGCCGGGCGTAGATGTCGCCGGAGCCGCAGGCTTCGGTAAGGGCGTTGAGCCACGCCAACAGGGCATCGGCATCCAGCCAGACGCTGAAGCGTAGCCGGTGTGTTTCGCCGGGCGAGGCATTGAATTCATAGCAGCCCAACGCCGCCAGATGCGCCACACAGGCTCGCGCTATGCCCAGACAGGCCGGGAGATATTCAAAGGACAGCGCCGGAATGGGCTGCGTCAATCCCTTCAGCACCTCCAGTTCGTAGCCCTCCACATCGATCTTGCAGAACGCGGGCAGGCCATGTGCAGCGATCAATCGATCCAGCGTAGTGACCGACACTGACACGGCGTATTCCCAGCGCACCCGCTCAAAATCGCGCTGGCTTTGCACGGTTGCCATCCAGTTGGGCGAGAGGCTGGTCACGGTGGGAGTGCGCGGACTGATGAATAACTCAGCGACGCCCGGCATTGCGCCGACCGCCTGTTCAAGCAGGGTAACGCCGGGATCAGAGGCGTACCAATGACGCAGCAGGCGCATGCATTCCGGTTGCGGCTCCACCGCGACCATGCGCGCTCCCAGCGGAATCCAGGCCCGCAACCGGCTGCCGACATGGGCGCCGATGTCGAAGCACAGATCGCCCGGCTGGATAAACTGAGCGTAGAACCGGGTCAGGCGACGGCGGCGCAAGGGAATGCCGTGGTACATCAGCACCGAGCGCAACAGGCCCAGCCAGTGCGCGAAACGGAGCCGGAAGGTCATGCTCAATCGGCGATCCGCTGCAAATCAATCAGTTTCCGATCCGCTCCGAATCGCATTTCAAACAGGCCCGTCACTCCTGCCGCAGTCACGAAGCGCCGCAGCGATTGGGCTGGAAACTGCACCCGGCGGCCATCGCTGGCGCGGGCGATCACCTGCTGGGCCGCGCCCTGGTAATAGGCCAGCATCTTTTCGGCGGACAGGTTCAGGCGAAAGCGGACCGTTTCCATCATCATTCGGGCGCTTTCGCCGTCTGCGCTGCGCTGCGCTGGCGCAACAGCAACCGCGAGATGAACACGCCGACCTCGAACAGCAGCCACATCGGCAACGCCAGCAAGGTCTGTGAAATCACGTCGGGCGGGGTCAGCAGCATCCCGATGACGAACGCGCCGACGATGACATAGGGCCGTTTCGCCGCCATCGCGTCGGGAGTGATGATGCCGGCCAGTGCCAGGATTACGGTGGCGACCGGCACCTCGAACGCCATGCCGAAGGCAAAAAACATCCTGAGTACAAAGTCGAGGTAGTAATTGATGTCGGTCATTACCGCTACGCCCTGCGGAGCGGTGCTGGTGATGAACGCGAAGAACAGCGGCATGATCGCAAAGTAGGCGAAGGCCATGCCGCAATAGAACAGCAGGGTGCTGGAGGCCAGAATCGGCAGCACCAGCCGCTTTTCGCGCTGATACAGACCGGGGGCAACGAAGCCCCAGACCTGATAGAGAATCCACGGGATCGCGATGAACACCGCCAGCATCAGGCTGAGCTTGAGCGGGGTCAGGAACGGCGACAGCACGTCGATCGCGATCATGCTGCTTTGGGCCGGCATGTGTTTGAGCAACGGGCCGGCCAGCGCGGTGTAGATCGGATTGGAGAAGGGCGTGAGTACCAGAAAAACCGCCAGCACCCCGGCCACAATGTGCAACAACCGGCTGCGCAGTTCGAGCAGATGGCTGATAAAAGGCTGTTCGTGATCAATATCGCTCACGAGCTTTGATCCGCTGCCGGAGGTTGCGGGGCGGGCGGGGGCGTTGCGACGCTCGGCGCGGGGCCGGACGAAGCCGGTTTCTGCAACAAAACCGGGGTGGGCGCGGGGGTAGGCGCTGCATCCGATGGCAGTTGTGGATCGTAACCCGGCGGCGGATTCCACTCCGGCAACTGCGAATCGGTGGACATCCCCGGACGCCAGCCCGGCGGCGGGCCGGGATCGTTGAACTCCGCTTGAATATCGTCGCGCAACGCTTTCATCTGGTCGGTGATCTCTTTCGCCCCGCTCAGGTCGCCCTGCTGGCGCAGCGACTGCTTGAGTTCATCCAGTTGCAGTTCCCGGTCCACTTCCGCTTTCACCTCCGCCAGCATGCGCCGCGCCTTGCCCAGCCACAGACCGGCGGTGCGCGCCAGCCCCGGCATTCGCTCAGGCCCGACCACGATCAGCGCCACTACGCCGATCAGGGCTAATTCCCAGAAACTAATATCAAACATGGCAGGGTGCGTCCCGATTCCAATTTTTCAGGCGGCTCAGACTTTGTCGCGATCCTTGGCCAGCGGATCACGCGCCGCCGTCGCCGGGCTGCCGCTGTGTTCCTGGGTGTCCGGTGGTTCAAGCTTCCTGGGATTTTCCTCGGCGGTTTCCGGCTTGGCGCCTTCTTTCATGGAGTCACGGAATCCGCGAATCGCCGAACCTAAATCGGAGCCGAGATTGCGCAGCCGGCTGCCGCCGAACAGCACCAGAACGATACCCAGGACCAGCAGTAATTCCCAAACACTGAAACGCATAATGATGTGCCTCTGATAACGATAGTGGGGCAATAACGGGGCATTCGCCTAATCGGCAGGGCGGGCGGCTTTTTCGGCCAGCCCGGAGACGCCGAAGCGGCGATGCAATTCGTTGAGTACCGCATCGGGCCCCAATCCCTGATGCGCCAGCATGACCAGCGTATGGAACCACAGATCGGCGGTTTCATACACCAGATGCTCAAGGTCGCCATTCTTGGCGGCTAGAAGAGTTTCGGCGGCTTCCTCACCGACCTTCTTGAGAATGGCGTCCAATCCTTTAGCGTACAGGCGGGCCACATAGGAACTGTCGGGGTCAGCCTGCTTGCGCTCTTCGAGCGTTGCCGCCAATTCGCGCAGGATCTGGTCGCTCATTACGGATACATCTCGTGCGGATCCTTCAATACGGGTTCGGCAATCGTCCATGCACCCTCGCGCAGTTCCTCAAAGAAGCAGCTTTGGCGTCCGGTGTGACAGGCGACGCCGCCGATTTGCTCGATGTCCAGCAACAGCACATCGTGGTCGCAATCGAGCCGGATGTTCCGCACCTTCTGGATATTCCCGGAGGTTTCACCCTTGCGCCAAAGTTGTTGGCGGGAGCGGGACCAGTACACCGCCTCGCCGCATTCCACGGTGCGCCGCAACGATTCGCGGTTCATCCACGCCAGCATCAGCACTCGACCGCTGGCGGCGTCCTGGGCAATCGCCGGCGCCAGTCCGTCCGCAGTCCACTGAATCTGTTCCAGCCAGTCGTCGCTCATTATCGCTTCATAGCCTCACTTCAATACCCCGCCCCTGCATATGGCGCTTGGCTTGGGCGATGGTGTACTCGGCAAAGTGGAAGATGCTGGCGGCCAGCACTGCATCCGCCTTGCCCAGCAGGATGCCATCGGCCAGATGGTCGAGCGTACCCACGCCACCGGAGGCGATCACCGGCACGCTCACCGCTTCGCTGACCGCGCAGGTCAACTCCAGGTCGAAGCCGCGCTTGGTGCCGTCGCGATCCATGCTGGTCAACAGAATTTCGCCCGCGCCATATTCCGCCATCCGTTGCGCCCAGGCCACTGCATCAATCCCGGTCGGACGGCGACCGCCGTGGGTGAAAATTTCCCAGCGCGGTTCTTCATCGGCCTGATGAACTGCTTTAGCGTCAATCGCCACCACAATGCACTGATTGCCGAAGCGTTCAGCCGCTTCGCGCACAAAGTCGGGCTGGGCAATCGCGGCGGTATTGATGGACACCTTGTCGGCGCCGGCGTTCAGCATCCGCCGCACGTCGGCCAGGGCGCGGATGCCGCCGCCCACGGTCAGCGGGATGAACACCTGGCTGGCGACCTGCTCCACCACATGCACCATCGTCTCGCGGTCGTCGGAACTGGCGGTGATGTCGAGGAAGGTGATTTCGTCCGCGCCCTGTTCGTCGTAGCGGCGGGCGATTTCGACCGGATCGCCGGCGTCGCGGATGTTGACGAAATTGACGCCCTTGACCACCCGGCCATGATCCACGTCCAGGCAGGGAATGATCCGCTTCGCCAGTCCCATCAGCCGTTCTCCGCTGTATCAGCCAGGGATTGGGCGGCGGCGAAATCAATGACGCCATCGTACAGCGCCCGCCCGATGATCGCGCCCATGACGCCTTCCTTCTCCACTGCGCACAGCGCCCGCACATCGTCGAGGGTGCTGACGCCGCCGGAGGCGATCACCGGGATGGTAATGGCCTGCGCCAGCCGCACTGTGGCCTCGACATTGACGCCCTGCATCATGCCGTCGCGGCCAATGTCGGTATAAATAATGGCCTCCACGCCGTCGCGTTCAAAGATTTGCGCCAGATCAACCACATCGTGCCTGGACAGCTTGGACCAGCCGTTGATCGCGACCCGACCTTCCCTGGCGTCCAGGCCGACGATGATGTGGCCGGGGTATTCCAGGCAGATTTCATTGATGAAATGCGGTTCCTGCACCGCCTTGGTGCCGATGATGACGAACTGGACGCCGACATCCAGGTAGGCGTCTATGGTTTGCTCATCGCGGATGCCGCCGCCGACCTGAATCGGTAGGTCGGGAAAGGTCTGGGCGATGCGGCGGATCACCGGGGCGTTGACCGGCTGGCCGGCGAA